>JAHBVV010000024.1 GCA_019637335.1 Candidatus Hydrogenedentota bacterium
TGTCCGGATACCACATATTACAACTATGTTGATCCGCATTGTCCATGGCCTTCACGGATCGATGCATGAACAATACGAAGTCGGCTTGCATTAGGCTCTGAAAGCTAACGCCGCAGCCACTGGATCGTTGCTGGAGCAAATCGGATCTAATAGACAGGCGATTATTCAATTGCAGTCGACTCTTTCGATGATCGAGCGTTCTCATTTCCTGCCAAAAAATGTCGAAGGAGAGCATGTTCTCGTCTCCGAGATTACGAGGCCTTTCTACGTAGTAAAGTGTGTTCAGTAGGTGCGCAGTTGTCTCAAATTTCTCATTCTTGAGAAGGCAGGCGACTGCATATAGAAAGAGTTCTTGGATGATAAAGCGATAGACATCCAAGTGCCCATCATTCCACTGTTGGCAATTGATCGGCGGCTGCAAATAAGGCACCAAGGACTCGAAAAACCTATGAAGGAGGTCCGATGAGTTCCCGTCTTGCGTGTATCTTGCAAGAGTCTGAAACAGCTCGATAGCTTCGTTTCTGAATGGAAGAAACTGCTCAAGGGCATTGATCACAGCTTCATCAATAGGTTCTGGGTTCCCTTCGATACGTAGAATTTCGAGATTCTTCACAAGGGTCTCGAGATAGTCCTCGGTGATTACTCGCCACAACGCCTTCTCAGAACGTATGGCTTCCATGGCAGCTCTAAGTTTGGAGGATGTTCCGAGCGAAATTGGTGAGTCGTCGGTGATGTAGGCCGGTGCGCGACCAGGGTCTGGTCTTACGTGCAATGGTTTGTCAAACGCCCATCGCAGGAGTCGCTCAAAACCGCCAGCGTAATGCTCGTCGCTGAGGTCTATATAGAGCCGAGACTTGTAGTAGGACGGTAAGTAAGGGTTGCCTTCTTCGTCGCGTTCTGCAAGCACTGCGACGAATTTTCCTTGTTCCGTCTTTCCGTATAGTTCCGGTGTAATTATCTGCGCCTCGGCTCCGACACCTCCGCTTCGTCTGTCAGCCTTTTCCGCGTAGCCTTTGTCGCAGATCAGAAGGACTTTCTGGACATCTGGGTCGGAAACCATTCTTTCCATGAATGCGAAGGTGTCTTGCCCTTCTTTGAGGTCCCACTTGTCCAAGATGGCGTTTATGCCGTTTTCTTCAAGTGCAATGGCTAACTGAAGTACCCATTCTTCATGAGTTTCTGTGGTCCAACTGTAGGAAATGAATACCTTCGGCCTTCTGATCGGCATATATCCGCCCCTGTCATTACTTGTCGCTTTGGTGGAATTCAAAACTTAGAGTGCTTCGATGTGGCCGAGATTATACACTACTATGCCAAATTCACACTTAAGAGACTTCGTCCAGCACCCTGAAGAGCTAAATAGTGCGTAAGAGTGGGGCGATTCGGTTCACAACTACTCGACATCCTTCACGCACCGGAAGCCCGTCAGGTAGTTGCTGCTGTCGTCCACGGGCAGGTAGAAGCGGTGGGCGCAGCGCATGTGGGCGGGGTCGTTGAAGGTCGTGCCGCCCTTGAGCACTTTGTATTGCTCGCCGTATTTGTCGGAGGGGATGGGGTTGCCGGGGTAGGGCTTATACCAGCTGCTGGTCCATTCCATGGCGCCGCCGGCCATGTCGTAGCAGCCGTAGGGGCTCTTCGGTTTGGCGATGGTCTCGCCGATGCCCTTGTTTCGATCGTACTGGATGAAGGTTGGGTCGTAGCTGTCGCCCCAGGGGAACATGCGCCCGTCGATGCCGCGCGCGGTCTTTTCCCATTCCTGCTCCGTGGGCAGGCGCTTGCCGAGGGACTTCGCATAGGCGTCCGCCTGTTCCCAGGTGACGATCGCGGGGAAGTTCTCGCGGCCTTCGCGGAAGCTGTGCTCCGGGTCAAATTGCTTGAAGTCCGCGTTGCTCACTTCGTATTCGTCGATGAAGAATTCGCCCGTGGTGGCGATGTGCCGGGGGGATTCGTCGGCGTCGCCCACCTCGCTGCCCATGATGAACTCGCCCGCGGGCACGTGGACCATGCCGGCGGGGGGCTTGGGGGTGTCTTCGGCGAGGGCGGGAGCGGCGGCGAGGAGGAGTAGGGCGAGTAACGCGGTGAGTGATCGGGCTGGGTGTGAGCTTTTCATTTCGGCAATCCTTGAGGAGCGCGGGTTCTATCTCTTGGGTCAGTCGCCGCCGGAGCGGCTGGTTCGGCATGCCCACGGGGGACCGTGGGAACGAGTGAAAAACGTCGAAGAATATTCGTGTGAATTCGTGTCCATTCGTGGTTGAAAAAATCACCACGCGGGGTCGATGAACCCGTGGTAGCGCCCGAACCAGTAATTGCGGATGATCTCGGCCGCGTGGTTCTCCTGTTCCGCCTCCACCATCACGGTCGAGCCGTCCGCCTGCTCCACCGGGAAGGCGCTTTTCCAGCGGCGCATGCCTTCCATGCCCTTCAGCGCCTCGATCACCTTGGGCGTCACCGCCGCGCGATCGCCCGTGAGCGCCGCGTAGACCATGGGGAACCACATCTCGGGCTCCCGCGTATAGTCGAGCTGCGCCCAGGTGTACTGGTGGCGGTTGAGGGACATCGTGTACTTATTGATAAGCGACGGGTCCGTCTCGTGGGGTAGGAGTTGCAGAAAGCTCTTGCAGGCCAGCTTGTCGTCCCAGATCACATTCCACTCGTCCGGCCAGATGGTCTTGGCCAGGATCGCGTGGTCGTCGTAGCCGTGCTTCTCGATGAGCATGCGGTAGGCCGCGCGGTAGCGATCCTTGCCCGTGATGC
Organism: Candidatus Hydrogenedentota bacterium; assembly: GCA_019637335.1. NCBI lineage: Bacteria > Pseudomonadati > Candidatus Hydrogenedentota > Candidatus Hydrogenedentota bacterium. The sequence goes on from JAHBVV010000024.1 coordinate 2,755, forward strand.
GCCAGGTCGTCTTCAGGGCGGCGAGTATTTCCAGTGAATTCAGCGGCTGGCGCGGCAGGTCCGGACAGAAGTTGCCCCAGAGCGTCATCTTGTTGTCCACGTCCACCAGCTTGAAGTTGAAATCCACCACCCGGCCCACGAAGCGGTCCAGAATCCCCGCCACGATGGCCTTGTGCTCGTCCTCCACCGCCAGGTCGTAATAGAGCCCCAGCATGTAGCAAAGGTCCACAAACTTGTCGCTGCTCAGGTCGCCCTCCCAGCGGTAGCCCGGCATGGACGTGCTCTCGTGCCATTCAATCGGGAAGAAGTGGTGTTTCTCGTGCCAGAGGGGTTTGTCCGTCTTGTTGAACGACCGCGCGAAGACGCCCGGCACGCCGGTGACCTTTTCCAGCTTCTCGATGCCCGCGAGGATATCGTGACACTGCTGGCGGTGTTCCGGATCCTTCGTGATCGCGTAGCGGTAGCAATAGGCCGCCAGCATCTCGCCCGTCACCTCGATGCAGTCCTCCTGGCTCCCCACCAGCGGCGCCTCCGCGCCCACCGGCGGAAAGATGACGTGCTGCATGAACACGCCCTCGTTGATGTGGTTCCCGCGCATGAGCGCGTCGTACATCGCCACGCGCTTGTGCAGCGGGTCGTCCGGGGCGGGGAAGACGTTCACCTGCTGGGCCGGTGCGGCCAGGGAGAGTGTGCCTGCAAACAGCAGCAGGCTGTATTTGGAAAACATGGAGCTACTCCTCGAAATTGAATCGATAGCGTAGCATCGGGTTGATTGCGTCGGCAACGTAATCGGCCAATTGCGTCTTCCGGTTGCGCCTTTTGCTCGCTGTGGCGATATAAGGAGTAGAATTCAACACGAGTCGAATGTACAGGAACCCATTGTGAACGTGAACGATGCCGAGCTATTTGACCGCTGGCGGCAACGCCGCGACGCGGATGCATTCGCGGAGATCGTGTCCCGCCACGCGGACATGGTTTATGGGGCGTGCCTCCGCGTGTTGGGCAATGCCTCCGACGCGGAAGACGCGGCGCAGGAGTGCTTTGTAGCCCTCATGGGCTGCCGCCCGACGGTGCGCGGATCCCTCGCGCCGTGGCTGCACACCGTGGCGCGGCGGCGCGCGTTGGACCTGCTGAGGAGCGAGGGGCGTCGCCGCCGGCGCGAAGTGATATGCGTGGAGACGAGCGCGGCGGACGCGGAGGACGCGAGGTGCGACACGGCGGATCTACTTGCCTGGATCGACGAGGCCATCGATGAACTGCCCGAGTCACTTCGCACGCCGGTCGTGGAGCGCTTTCTGGCGGGGCGCACGCACCGGGAAATCGCCGTGGAGGCCGGGGTGTCCGAGGCCACCGTACGGCACCGTATTGGCAAGGGCGTCGAGCAGATTCGAAAGGCGCTCTCGCGGCGCGGGGCGAGCATGTGTACGGCGGCGTTAATTGGAATCCTGGGGACAGAATTGTCCGGGGCGGCCCCACTGGCATTGCGGGTTACGTTGGGAAAAATGGCAATTGCAACCCCGGGGACCGCAAATGCCGTCGCCTGGGCCGGCGCAGGAGGTTTGTTGATCGTGAAAAAGACCGTTGCCGCGGCGGGTATCGCTGCGTTCCTGGCCATCGCCGCTCTAACGGCGCTCGTCGGAATAAAGGCGCCGGAATCCCCTGAAAACAGGACGGAGACCGTCGGTGGAGGAAGTGTAACCGGCGAACCGACACCAACTGAATTGGCGCCGAATGCGGGGGCGTGGCTTTCAAACTTAGTTCCGGCGGATGCCGGCGATGAAGCCGCTGCCGATGCCGCGGAGCAAGAACGGTTGGAGCGCCTTCTCTTTCCGCAACTGGACGACAGCCCCTGGACCATCGAAGGTCGCGTGACGGATGCCCGGGCCATGCCCGTGCCGGAAGCTCTTGTCAGTGCCTTTCCGGTAGGCCGTTCCCCGCTGGAGACCACGCATACAAGGGCCGACAACCAGGGATACTACAAGGTGGGCCTGCACCGGGATGGGCTGTACCGCGTGTCGGCCCACAAGGGATTGATGAGCCCGGAGCGCCGCGACGAGGTGCGTGCGGGCAGCACCGGCGTGGATTTTGTCTTGCAGGAGATTGGCGCCGTCGCGGGCCGGGTCGTGGATGCGGATACCCGGAGACCCGTGACAAACTTTCGCATCGGGCACCTCGGGTTTCACGCCCGGGACCCGGCCGAGTGGCTGAAATTCCGGTCCTTCCATGATGACAACGGCGAATTCCGCCTGGAGCGCGTGGAAGCGGGCGAGGCGACGATTTTCGCGCGCGCGGAAGGCTACGTGCCCGCGCGCGCCCACGTTGACGATGTGCCCCCCGGCGGAACCCGGCGTGACGTGGTCATCGCACTGGAGCCGGGCCACGCCCTGGAGGGTATCGTGCGGGACCCCGATGGCGCGCGGGTGGACGGAGCGGAAGTCGTCGCCGACGACGGGGACTATCCGATACCGGGCCAGAATGGCCCAAAGGCGTGGACGGACAGCGAGGGCCAATTTCAATTCGCGGATCTGTCCGACAAGTCCTATACGTTCTACGCGCGCCACGACCGGTACGCCAGCGGCATTGCCACCGCGAACCCGGCGGAGAGTGACTTCGTGGAAATCGTGCTGGCCGATGGCGCGTCGGTGGAGGGCGTAGTGTCGCTCGGCGGCATTCCCGAAAGCGACGCTTCCATATCGGTGGCGGAAGAATCCGGCTTGCACCACGCGGCGCGATCCGACGCGGAAGGGTACTACCGGGTCCACGGCCTCACCCCCGGGACAGTCCGCGTTCAGGGCGGCATCGGCCCCGTCCAGAACCCGACCCGCCGCAGCCGTTCGGTCGAAATTGAGGTCCGCGCGGGCGAAGTCGCCGTGGCGGATCTGGACTTCCCGCCCGCCACGGCCTCGCTGGAAGGCAACATTTACGGCGTGGACATGGAACCCGCACAGGCCTCGATAACCGTGGTGGTCGATACAGGCGATGCACAAGAGCAATTTCACGCACCCCGCCAACAGGGCCATTACATCTTCGAGAAGCTCCCCGCCGGACCGGCGACCGTGCTCGCCCGCTGGGTCATGGACCACACCCTGGCCAAACGCGATTGGATTGAATTGGAGGCGGGGAAAGAAAACGTGCACGACGTCTATCTCGACACGGGTTACGCCGTAACGTGCGATGTGCGGGGCGTGAACCCGGAGATTGAGAAGGTGTGGCTTTTCGCCATCCCACGGGACAATTATCCGGTTGCAGCGGAGTCCGGCGAACCCGCAAACGCCGCCCTGGCGCGTGCCGCCGCGTCCCACACCATCGTGGGACCCGGGGAGTCCGTGAATCTCGGGGGCTTGGCGCCGGGAACGTATGTGATTGTGGCCTGTGGTCAGTGGTTGGATGTCGAAGGCGGCCCTGATAAGGAACCACCGGTTGTACAGCAGGAAATCACGCTTGATGGACAAACCAGTCAACCAACGGTTTCCCTGGTGTTGGAAGGAGGATGACCCGTGGGCATCCTCCTGAGACCGTGGCGGCAACTGTAAATCGACATCAGTGATCCGTGCCGCCATCGTTCTATAGGCCGTTGCCCTCCGCAGCCGATCTCAGCTGCTGGCCCCGGAAAAAACAGTGGAAATGGCCTCCCACCGTATGCTATGCTTTTCGACACCTTAAGGCGGTGTAGCTCAGTTGGTTAGAGCATCGGAATCATAATCCGAGTGTCCGCGGTTCGAGTCCGTGCACCGCTACCATAACAATACCAAGGACTTACGACATGTTCGTGAGTCCTTTTTCTATGCCCGAAATGGCCCCGTGTGACAATCCTGTGACAACTGCGGCTTGCCACGGGCGATGGACGCGGATGGGCGGAGCGGTTGCGTTACACGGAGGCGCGCCATTGTCTCGCTTCTCGAATGAGATGGCGTTAATTCTGGATTTTGGTTTACCTCAGAATTTGCTTGAACTTTGTTCGGTATTGGTGTACTTTTAGCCGTTGCCTAAAGCCTTGGCGGGCGTGTGGCGCGGTTGCCGCCGCCGGGCCGGGGCGGATCTGGCGTGAAAGGTTGCCATGCTTTCTGAGGCCGTCGAGGATTACCTCAAAGCCATTTACACCATTGCGGATGGTGAGACTCCGGTCAGTACGTCGGCGATTGCGGCGCGCCTGGGGGTTGCGCCGGCATCGGTGACGCAGATGCTGAAGAAGCTGGCGGAGATGAAGCCGCGGCTGGTGATCTACAAGCGCCACCACGGAGTCCAGCTGACGCCGCAGGGGGAGAAGGTGGCGCTGGAGGTGATCCGGCACCACCGGCTGGTGGAGCTTTTCCTGCAGGAGGCGCTGGGGATGAGTTGGGACGAGGTGGACCGGGAGGCGGAGCGCCTGGAGCATGTGGTGTCGGAGGCGCTGGCGGACCGGATGGCGGAGAAGCTGGGGCACCCGGAGTTCGACCCGCACGGGGATCCCATCCCGACGAAAGGCGGGACCATGCCGGCGGGGGAGGCGTTGATGAATCTGATCCAGATCCCGGTGGGGCAGGCGTGCATCGTCCGCCGCGTGTGCGACGACGACTCGGAGGTCCTCCGGTATGTGGCGAGCCTGGGGATCGTGCCGAAGGCGCGGATTGTCCTGACGGAGAAGGCGCCATTTGATGGGCCGATTTATGTCCAGGTGGATTTCAATGGCGCGGCGCAGGTGCATGCGCTGGGCCAGCGGGTTGCGAGCCAGGTGTTCGTTGCGCCGGTGGCGGAGGGGAGCGGGTAGCGCGGCCGTATCGCGCGGTGGGAGATCGGCGTGATGTCTACGCTGAGTGTGATCATGATTGTGAAGAACGAGGCTGCGATGCTGGGGGAGTGCCTTCGCGGCGTGGCGGACATCGCGGATGAGGTGGTGGTGGGGGATACAGGCTCGACGGACGATACGGCGGCTATCGCGAAGTCTTTCGGCGCGCGCGTGCACACCGTTCCCTGGGAAAACGACTTCGCGCGCGCGCGGAACCGGACCATCGAACTTGCCTGGGGCCGCTGGCTATTGCACCTGGACGCCGACGAGGTGGTCGATCCGGAGAACGCGGCGCGCATCCGCGAGATCGTCGACACGGACACGGAATCCGATGCCGTCGAGGTGACGCTGGCGAACTACTGCAACGACGTCCGGGCGTGGCGCTGGGTGGCGTCGCCGCCCGGCAGCCCGTACAGCCGTCACTTTTCAGGCTACCTACCGGTAGGGTTGCTGCGGCTTTTCCGCAACCGCCACGGGATCGAATACCGCGAGGCCGTGCACGAAAACATCACGGCGAGCGTGCGGGAACTGGGCGGGGTGATACGCTCCTCCTCCATCCTGATCCACCATTACGGCTACGAATGCGGGGAGGCGCGGCGGCTGGAGAAGGCGCATTTCTACTTGGATCTGGCGCGGCGCAAGGTGGCGGCGTCTCCCGAGGACGTCAAGTCCCTGCACGATCTGGCGGAGGCGGCGCTGGCGTGCGGTGAGACGGGCGAGGCGGAGCTGGCCTGCCGGCGCGCGCTCGGGGCCGACCCGGCGCACGTGGGCGCGGCCACCGCGCTGGCCAATATCTGCCTGAACCGGGGCGATTTGGACGAGGCGCGTGCGCTGCTGATGTCGCTGGAGCGGGCGGGCCACACCGAGCCACACATCCAGACGGCCCTGGGCGCCACGGCGCTGCACCGGGGGGCGTTGGACGAGGCCGAGCGGCGGCTGCGGGACGTATGCCGGGCGCATCCGCCCGCGCCGGTGGCGGCGCTGTATCTTTCGCGGGTGCTGGATTACGGGGGCGACGGCGCCGGGGCCCTGACCGTTCTGCGCGATCTCTCGGCCCGCATGCCGGCCCTGGAGGAGGCGGGGCGGCGCATTCGCGCGCTGGAGGCGCGCCAGTCGGGCGAGGAAGCGTATACGCGGGGCGAGGCGCGGGCGGCCCTGCGGTGTTTCGTGGCCGCGCTTCAGGAGGATCGCGAGGATGCGCTCGCGCACAACGGCGCGGGCGTCGCGCTGCACGCGCTCGGGCAGTGCGCGCAGGCGCGGGACGCGTTCATGCGTGCGCTCCAGCTTGCGCCGACCTTTTCCGAAGCGCGCCAGAACCTGGAGGTCTGCTAATCGCCCCCGTCCGGGTACAGGGTGGCCAGGCGTTCATCGATCTGCGCGCGGGTGGCGACGACGGGGGTGACCCGGCATCCGCTCGCGAGCTCCACATCCTCCATGGCGATCAGGTCAAGGGGGTTCACCATGGCGACCGTCAGCACGCCCTCGTCCTCGCGTAGCGGCAGGCAGTGGTGGAGGCGCACCACGTGCGGGCTTACCATCGCCAGGGCGCGCGGGTCGGGATTGGCTTCCCGCACATCATGGTACGGCAGCCGCAATTGCGCGGCGAGTATTCGGGCGACCAGCTCCTCGCCCGCGAAGCCGTGCTGCACCGCCAGCGCGCCAAGCCGCTTGTGCGGATCCGCCGCCTGCTCCTTGAGCAGGGCCTTGAGTTCCGGCTCCGTGAGCACCCCGAGATCAATCAGGATCTCGCCCATGCGTCGCTTGTGCCCGCGCGCGTCGAAGGCGTCAATGCCCGCGCCGTCGCGCCCGCCCTCGGCGCCGCCGGGCGCCGGCTCCCGAAGCGCGCGGATTGTCTCTTGCGCCGCCGCGTAGTCCTCTTGCAGCGATTCGAGGGCGGCGCGCAATGCCGCCGTTTCATCGCGCGCGGCTTGCTCGGCGAGGTGGGCGCGCGATTCCTCCAGCGATGCGGAAAGCGCCGCAACCTGGCGGCTGGCCTCGTCGCGTTCCGATTCCAGCGCCGCAGCGCGCTCTGCGGCCTCGTCGCGCGCCTGGATGAGTTGTTCTCGTTCCGCGCGGGCCTCTTCGTCCTGCGCGCCCTGCTGTTCGAGGCGCTCGCGCAGCTGTTGGAGTTCGCTTTCGAGGTTGTTTGCGCGCTCGGCGGAATCGTCGCGCGCCAGTATCAGCTGCTCGCGTTCGGCGCGGGCCTCTTCATCCAGCGCGCCCTGCTGTTCGAGGCGTTCGCGCAGCTGTTGGAGTTCGCTTTCGAGGTTGCTGGCGCGTTCGGCGGCCTCGTCGCGCGCCTGGATGAGTTGTTCTCGTTCCACCCGGGCCTCTTCATCCAGCGCGCCCTGCTGTTCAAGGCGTTCGCGGAGTTCCTGGAGTTCACTTTCGAGGTTGCGTACGTGCTCGGCGGCCTCGTCGCGCGCCTGGATGAGTTGTTCTCGCTCCACCCGGGCCTCTTCGTCCTGCGCGCCCTGCTGTTCAAGGCGTTCGCGCAGCCGGCTGATCTCGTTTTCGAGGGCCCGCTGTATTTCTTCCGCCTCCGCCTGAACCGCGGCGAGGCGCGCTTCGTGATCGAGGTCGGCCTCCTCGTCCGCGCCCGGCAACGCCAGTCGGCCGGATTCCAGCAGCCGGTCCAGATGGCTCCGGGCGGATCCGATTTGCGCGGACAGCTCCTCGTGCGAGCGCGACAGTTGCGTGCTCCAATCGTCGATGAAGACGTTCAGGCGGGCGTAGATGTCGTTGCCATTTTCAGACAAGGGAGAGTCCTTCCGATCCGGGCGCAATTCCAGCGTACACGCGATCCGGCCAACTTGGATTATAGAAAGGCCCGGGGGAATCGTCAAGGGCGGACGCAAACGCGCCGGCGGCCTCAGACGTAATAGGTCCGGATATGCTTCTGGATTTCGCTGCGGGCCGCGACGCAGGGTCGAATCTGCATGGAGGACGCGATGTGGAGGTCCTCCAGCGCGATCAGGTCGAGCGGGTTGGCCATGGCCACCGTCAAGCGCTGATCGGTGAAATTGAGCGGAAAGCAGACATGGCGCCGGGCGAGGTGTGCGGGGATCTTGCTGAGGGCGCCTTCGCGCACAAACTCATTGGCGAGTACGACGTAGGGCAGGGAAAGCTGTGCGGCCAGCGCCTGCGCGATGGCGTCCTCGGTGGTGTAGCCCAGATCCACCAGCAGCGAGCCCAGCGGTTTCCGGTGATCCCCCCGCTGTCGCTCCAGCGCGTTTATGAGCTGGCGCTCGGAGATCAGGCCGGCGAGCGTCAGGAGTTCGCCCATGGGCACGCGTTTGCGGCCGGCGGAGTTCGCGGCTTCCAACAGGCGCTGGTAGTACGCCGGTATCGAGGCGCGATCCGATATGGGCGATTCCTGAACGAAGGCCTGGATGTCCTGGAACTTGATGCCGTCGCGCCGCGCGGGACCAGCCGATTCTGGCGGGGTCTCCGGCGCGCCCGCCAGCATTTGCAGCGCCGCGATTTCCGCCCGCTGCGCATCGATCATGCGCGCCAGGAGGTGGGTGTCGGGAAGGTCCGGGTCCGGTGCGTCATCCTCGGGCAGGTGGATGGATGCGTCCCTGCCCCGGTCCGGCAGCAGGATGCGCAGGTCGCGGACGACATTCTCGCCCAGGGCGCAGGCCCGGTGCAGCTGTGTGGCGGCCGTGGCGAGCGTGCTTTCGAGCTCGTCCAGTTGCGAGGCCATTTCCCGGAGGGCGCGCACGGGATCCAGCGGGGCCTGGCCGTCTCCGCCCGATGCGCGCGCAACGTCTCCGGCGCTGAGCGGGCGGCAAGCTTGCGAGAGTTCCACGAGGCGTCGGAGCGCGTGATAACTCTCGTGGGCATTCGCCAGTATGGGAACGGCCCGGTGTTGCGCCCGTGCGTTCCAGGCCGCGAGGGCTTCCTCCAGCATATGGGATGATAAGGGTTCTTGTTCGCGCATGGCTGCTCCACGGGCGCGCGGCGGCGCCTCCCCGACTCTCCCGGATTATAGGAGGCGCGGGCCGGCGCTTCAAGGGCGCGCGGCCATGGTATACTCCCGCATGAGGCGATTCGCAGCCTGGATCAGCGCGGAGAGGAAGGGATTGTGACAGAAGCGAGCGACGAGCGAACCATCGAGCGGCGATCTACGGCGCGGGAGCCCATTCACCGGCGCGTGGTGTTTTCGGGGGTTCGCGGCGAGGGGATGCTGCGCCAGGGCGTCGCGCTGGATATCAGCGCGGACGGTCTGCTGATTCACACGACCCAGCCGGATGTAATCGGGCGGCACCTCGAAATTGAGTTGCACTCGGGCGACGCCGTGGCTCCCGGCCACATTTCGATGGTGCGCGCGGAGGTGGCCTGGGTGCGCTCGCTGTCTGAAAAGAACCTTTACGCGATGGGGGTTCGCTTTCTTCAGGCCGCCCCGCCCACCGAAAACACCGGCGCCCGCTTTCACGTCGCGGGGCGGCAGGAGTCCGCCCGGATTGCGGAGGAAGTTCGCCGGAGCCTGGAGGCGGCCGGGCCGGGTGTCGAGTTTGAACTGAGCGCCGCCGCGCGGAATAAGCAGCGTGCGCGGAAAGCGGACCGCCGCAAGTCCCGCACTCTGGTGTGGATGTTGTTACTGCTTCTCTTCGCGCTGCTGGTCATGCTGCTGACCTGGGGTTTGCTCTGGCGGCTCGGCGTCGCTGGCAGCCCGCCCGCCGAGGCGGCGTCGGGGCCTGCCCTGGAGTCCGAAATCAGGGGCGCCGCGTGGGCTCTGGATGGACCCGAGGCGGCTTCGGCCGATCAATTGCCCGCCGATCCTCCGGTGGAGGCCGCCGTATCGATGGACATGCTCGAAAGCGGCGATGCGGGCGCACTGTTGAGCCGGGGCGGTCATTGGCTCGCGGAAGGCGACTTCCCGGCCGCGGCCCGCGCGTTTGCGTCGGCCCGGGATGCTGGAGACGCCACGCCCGTGGAACGCTACCTCGCGGAACTGGGCGAGGCGGAGGCCCTCGCTCGGTCGGGGCGGACCAGCGAGGCGCTTGCCTTGCTGGAGCGCCCCTTCGGCGATCTCGCGGCGGTGCCGGCGGCATGGCGCGCGGTGCGCGAGGCCTTTCGGGATGGACTCCTTCTGGAGCCGGGCGCGGACGCCGCCCGGGCTCCCCTGGCGCGCGCCTTCGACATCGCGCCGGCGGGGGAATTGGCCGATGCCCCCACCGCCGATCCGGTATCGGGCGCGGCGGCGGGTGACGGTGGCGCGCGGATCGAGGTGGACGCGGCGAACTACCTGCTCACGGTCCTGGTCGACAACGTGATTGAGGCCGTTTATCCGGTCGGCCTGGGCGCGCAGGATCGCACGCGTCCCGGAGAGTACACCATCGTGAACAAGATACGGCATCCCGACTGGTACAACGGCGGCGACGTGGTGCCCGCCGGGGATCCGGAGAACCCGCTGGGGTCGCGCTGGCTTGGCCTGGGTGATGAAAGCGGACCGACGCCGCTGGGCATTCACGGCACGGCGGATCGGGAATCAATCGGGGGCAACCTGAGCCGCGGCTGCATCCGGATGCGTCCGTCCGATGTCGAGGCGCTTTTCGATCGCATCCCTATTGGAACGCCGGTCACCATTCGCGCAGGCTGATCTAAAAGAGCGAGATGAAGCCCCGGATTGCCAGGAAAAGGAAGAAGGCGACGCCGAGGCATCCGAGCAGGCAGCAGCCGGAACCGTCGCCCGTCCGCTGTACGCGGATTGTGCGGCCCCAGGCTTGCCCCGAAAAGGGCTGCTGGTGGGCCGGATTGAAGAACGGGTCGTTCTCGTAGTCCTCGGGCGGCGGATCGGGGTCGTTCAGGGCCTCGGCGCGCACGTCAATCACTTGCGCAGAGGCGGTCACCGGAACCGGCACGTCCACGTTGCAGGAAGGGCAGGGAATGATAATGCCGGCGGCGGTGTCCGGGAGTTGCAGGAGGGCGTTACAGCGGGGACAATGAAACTCGATCAAAATGTTCTCTCTCTTGCTTCTCGGGATTCTTACTCGGGCGGTGTGTTGTTGTAGCCCGCGACATCGAAGGACTGGCCGGCGGCTTCGGGATAGACCGTGTTGTCCACGTACACCACATTAAACACTTCGGCGTCATCGGGCAGCAACGCGTCAAAGGTGATGCGAAGCATTGGCCCGAACGCGCCATACGGCATGGGTTCGCCGGGGTCGCCCGGCGCCGTGAAATCCAGGGTCAGCTGGTTGCCCGGCCCGGAAACGGGCGCCGCCAGGTCCCAGCCCGCCAGCAACCCGAAATTGGATTCATCCACCACCTCCACACCGAAGCCGTATGCGCTGCCCAGCGTAATCTTGAAGCGGCGTATGTTCCGGGGCACGTAGTCGGCGCGCAGGAAAACCGTCGTCGCGGTCAGGCTATCGGAAGTTATGAAGCGCAGTTTACCACGGAGGACGCCGTCGCCGACATAGCGCGTGGGCACATAGTCCGTCTCGGCGGTGTAGCGCGCGGTGTCGCTTCCGAGCGTCAACATGAAGCCGGGCCGGAAGGGCTCGCTGCTGCGGGCAAGCGTCGCCCAGCGGATGTTGTACTGGCCGTCGAGCTCGCGCACAATCCGGCGGAACGCGTCCTCCAACTGCGCCACGGACGCCGCGGCGAAAAGCTGGCCGCGGGTATTGCTGGTCAGCTGGATCAGGCCCGCGTCGACCTCCTCCTCCCCGAAATCCACCGCGAAGATGCGCACGCCCCGCTGTTGCGCGGCGTTGATGACGTCGTTGGCCGTGCTGAAGCTGGACGTGTCGCCGCCGTCCGTGAATACGATGAGATAGCGGGATTCGCGGCCCGCGTTTTGCGTGCTGAAGCTCCGAATGGCCGTGAGCAGCGTATCGAAGAGCCGGGACGCCCCGGCGAATCCCTGCACGTATTCCCCCTGGATTCCGGCGATGGCGCTGTTCAAATAGCCGCGATCCACCGTAAAGGGAACGACTTCGATGGCGTCGCGATCCTCGCGGTGAAACTCCGTCACGCTCACGAGCGCGTCCTCGTTCAGCGCGGGCAGGAATACGCCGGTCGCCGCCCGCTCCATGGCGCCGATCGCGCCCGGCGATCGCTGCATCGAGTCCGTGTAGTCCAGCACGAGCGCCGCGCGCAATTGCCGCACGGCGCCGCGCACCATCTGCACGCCCGTTTCCCCCGGCAGCGTGCGCCCGTTCTCGCGCGCGACCACCGTGAAGTCCCTGGGATCGCGGATGATCGCGTTGCCCCGCCGGTCGCGCAACGTGAACGAAAAGTCGACGAGATAGGGCGCGGAGTAAACCGCCGCGACGTTCTCGACGCTCATGTCGCTGCACGAGCCGCTGGCGGTCTGCCGCACGGTGACCGGAATGGACCGGGAAACGACACCGCTGCCGGAAAACACAATCTCGCCCATATGCGTGCCCGCCGGCAGGCACGATCGATCAATCTCGACCTGGATATTCTGCTTCGCAAACGGCCCGTTTTCCGTCGGCGGCGCGGGGCAAACCACCCGGCGCACGTTGGGCACGATCCAGTCGTCGTGGGACAGCACCAGGTCGACCCGGCCCGCGCCCGGGTTGTTGTTCCAGACCATGAAGAAGGCCGGGTTCGTATCCGTGCCGAAGTCCAGCGATTCCTTCGAGAATTCGATAGCCTCCTGAGGACAGCCCGCGGCGAGAATCGCGACTCCGGTGATGGCTGCCCCCCGCGCAAATGATTGAAATCGCGTCATGTCTGTGCCCTTGCATTCAGGTTTTGCCGGCGCCGGGGCGGCCCCCGGCGGCGGACGCGACCGGGACCCCGATTCACACGTTATCATATACCATAACGGCGGCGTTTCGTTGCTTTTCCATGGCCCCGGGCGCTATACTGAGGGGCCTTGTACCGGCGTGTGGTCTGGACGCTCCCGTTCGGATTCCGCCCGCCGGTCGCCCGCGTCGCCGGGCGCCGCGCCGGTGCGCGCGGCGAGCGGCCTTGCCCTCCTCTTGCCTCTTGGGAGCGACCATTCTACGGTCCAGCCGGGCGGGATAGACACGACACAAGCAGTAATCGGCGCAAACCGCCGGGAACCGTTGCAGGAAAGAAAGACCACGCCATGATTATCGTAATGGCCTCGCGTGACAAAAAAGATGTCGATCACGTTATCGAGAAAGTAGAAGCCTTCGGGTACCGCGCGCATGTCATCGAAGGCGTGGAGCGGACTGTTATCGCCGCCGTGGGTGACGAGCGGGGCAAGGAGCGGCTTGCCGCGCTGGAAAGCCTCGCGCATGTGGAGAAGGTGGTGCCGATTCTGAAGCCCTTCAAGCTGGCGGGCCTGGAAGTGCGTCAGGAGCGCTCGGTCGTGCAGTGCGGCAACGTGAAGATCGGCGGCGGGCACTTCTGCATCGTGGGCGGGCCGTGCTCGGTGGAGTCGCGGGACCAGATCATGGAAACCGCGAAGGCCGTGAAGGACGCGGGCGGCAATATGCTGCGCGGCGGCGCCTACAAGCCGCGGACCTCCCCCTACAGCTTCCAGGGCATGGAAGAGCAGGGCCTTATTCTGCTGGAAGAGGCCGGTAAGACCTATGGGCTGCCGGTGGTGACCGAAGTGATGACGATTGAGCAGGTTCCGCTGGTGGAGAAACACGCGGACATGTTCCAGATCGGCGCGCGCAACATGCAGAACTTCGGGCTCCTGAAGGCCGTGGGCCGCTCGCGCAAGCCCGTGTTCCTCAAGCGCGGCATGGCCTCCACGATCCAGGAATTCCTGATGTCCGCGGAATACGTCATGTCCGAGGGCAACCCGAACGTGGTGCTCTGCGAGCGCGGCATCCGGACCTTTGAAACCGAGACGCGGAACACCCTGGACATCCACGCGGTGCCGGTGCTGCAGAAATACACGCACCTGCCCGTGGTCGTGGATCCGAGCCACGCGGCGGGCCGCTGGGACATCATTGCGTCCATGTCGCGCGCGTCGGTGGCGGCCGGGGCCGATGGCCTGATGATCGAAGTGCACCCGCGTCCGGAAGAGGCCTTTTCCGACGGCCCGCAGTCGCTGCGCCCGGCGAAATTTGCGGCGCTCGTGAAGGAATTGCAGCCGTTTCTGGAGCTTATGGGCCAGAAGATGGGCTGAGCCCTCGGACGCGGGCGGCATGGCCGCCGGCCGGGGCGTAACGGACGCAGGCGCGAGGGAACTCATGGCAGCACCCGAAGACGAGATGGACGCGGTAACCGAGGCGGAACCCGAAGCGGCGACGCCCGCCCCGGACGACCCGGAAGCCGAGGGGCACGCCGAGGACGCGGACGGCGAAGAGGAACTGATCTCCTTCGAGTCCATGAGCCGGGAAGAGTCCCGCCAGGCGCTGTATGCGCTGCTGTTCGCGAGCGATCGCCCCATGAGCGCGGGGCGCCTGGCCGAGGCGATCAGCCCGGATCTGGACCCCGAGATCGTGAAGACCCTGCTGGAAGAACTGCGGGAGGAGCTCGCCGGGCGCGAAGAGTTGCCCTACTTCCTCAAGGAAATCGGCGGCGGCTACCAGCTGATGACCAAGGCGGCGTATGCGCCGTTCATCCGACGCCTGTTCCAGATCAAGAAGAGCAAGCGCCTCTCGAAGGCCGTGCTGGAGACGCTGGCGATCATCGCCTACAAGCAGCCCACCACGCGCGCCGAAGTGGAGGCGATCCGCGGCGTCAGCGTGTCCCACGCGTTCGACCAGCTACAGGAACGCCACCTGATCAAGGTGGCCGGCATCTCCGACGCGCCGGGGCGCCCCAAACTCTACCGCACAACGGACGAATTCCTCATGCAGTTCGGCCTGGGCAGCCTCAAGGAACTGCCGACCCTGGAAGAGCTCCAGGAAACCCGGTAGGGCCCGTGGAGCGGCTCCAGAAATACCTGGCCGCCTGCGGCGTCGCCTCGCGCCGCGCCTCCGAGGCCCTCATCGAAGCGGGACGCGTCACGGTCAACGGCGAAGTGGCCGCGCTCGGCTGCAAGGTGGATCCCGCCGCCGACACCGTGCTCCTCGACGGGAAGCCGGTGGGGGAGGAGGCGCCGGTCTACCTCCTCCTCAACAAGCCCCCCAACACCGTCACCACCGCAAAGGACACCCACGGTCGCAGGACCGTGCTCGATTGCCTCCAGGGCCTGGCCGCGCGCGTCTTTCCCGTCGGGCGGCTCGACCTGGACGTCGGCGGCGTGCTCCTGCTCACCAACGACGGCGAGTTGGCGAACCGCCTCATCCACCCGCGCTACCAGATCCCGAAAGTGTATCTGGCCTGGGTCTGGGGCCGCGTGGGGGACGACGCCATCGCGCGCCTGGAGGCCGGCGTGGAACTGGAGGACGGCGTCACCGCGCCCGCGAAGGCCCGCGTCATGAAGCACACCGCCAAACAGAGCCTCATCCGCCTCCAGATCCACGAGGGAAAAAAGCGCGAGGTCAAGCGCATGTGCAAGGCCGTCGGCCACCCCGTCGCCAGCCTGGTGCGCGTCGAGTTCGGCGGGATCCGGGTGGGGGATCTGAAACCGGAGGAATGGCGCCACCTGACCGAGGAAGAAGTGGCCACGCTGCGGCGAAAGACCGGGCTGTAGGGGGAGAAATACGCGCACAGTTGCTGCTCGTGCAATTTCGCTGCTGGCGTGGATGCGGCGTGCGCGGCCTGGAGCGCCGGCATCCCTGCCGGCATGAGGGCGTCGGCCCACAGTTTTGCCTTGCTGTCGTTCAGGGGAACTCCAAGACAAACGAGCACGGCCATACACCCGTGCAGCAAATGCGACTGAATGCTATACTGATTGACATGAAGTCCAAGGTGTTCATAGAGAGCAGCATATTCGACTATTCCACGTATCGTTATCGGCGCAACCTAGCGGATGCGGCGCGTCACCTGATAACCTTCGCGTGGTGGGAACAGGAATCCTCCAATTTCGAATTGTTCACGCTGGGGCCCGCGGAAGGCGAGCGGGGCGCAGCGCCGGATGATTGCGTGTCTGCCATTGTGGAGATTGATGCTTCGAGCGAAGTGCACGAGTTGGCGGACGCGCTCCAAGCCGCCAATGCTCTTCCTGGCGCGCCCGATATCGACGTGCTGCACATTGCCGCCGCTGTCGCGAATAGCGCGGACTTCTTAATGACATGGAAAGTGAAGACCATCGCCAGTGCGCATTATCGGAAGAAGATTGCCCGGGCGTTGGATTCGTTGGGCTACAAGCGCCCGGAAATCTGTACGCCCGAGCAGCTTACCCAGGGTGGAGAACTTACTTCCGACCCGATAATTGATGAGGTGCGTCGAGTACGCGCGCAAATTTGTCAGGAGTTCAACAATGACATTAACGCCATGGCCGAGTATTTCCGCAAAAAGGAGCAGGAACACCCGGAGCGGCTGGTGTCCCTGCCGCCAAAGCGCACGAGGCAGCGTGCGGCGGCGCAGGAATCTCCCGAAGGATACGAGGAGGGCTGAACGCCTCCTCATTGACTGGCGGACAGATTTCAAGCCGCCACATCAACGCCGCACTGAGTCTTGTTTTAACCTATGCGCATGAAGTAGACCCCTGTCAGATTGTGATCTAACTGCTGTCAATCTCCCAACGCCTCCAATTCGCTGAACAGCTCGGGGGCGCGCCGGGTCACGGGCCAGGAATCCGGGTACCGTTTAAACTCAACGTGCCCATCCATGTACAGGACATTTGCGCCGCCGGGCATATGGTTGAACGTCAAAACGCCTGGCTGGCTCCCCACCCGGTCCCACATGATTGGTATCATCGACTGTATTCTTGCGCCCGCCCCGGGATCGGTGTTGTCGGTAACGAAGAGCCGTTCCACACCCTCCCGCAGCCGGTAAAATCTATCGGAACCCATGGAGCCGCGGCCCGGGGGCGCTTCGAGATCCTCGTCGAAGGGCAAACCCTGCGCTACGCGCTCCCGGTAGACCTCCGTAAAGGCCTCAAACTCGTCCTCGCTCGTGATCACATAGCCGAAGTAAATGTAGCTCTGATCGCCGAAGGCCATGTCCGGACCCGGATTCATCCGCGCCTGTTGCGCATCACTCGGGCAGATGAGGGTAGACAAATCCAGCAGGAGCTCGGGGTACACTTCCTTGAGCGACAACATCAGCACCCCCGGTTCGGAGGAAAGTTGGGGAAAGTACTCACCCTTCGATTCGTTGGCGTACATCTTTAAGACCAAACCCATCTGCTTCAAATTGTTCTGGCACGCCGCGCGCTCGGCCACATCCCGCGCTCGTGACAGGGCGGGCATCATGATGAAGATGAACATCAATACCACCGGCAGCAGCAGCGCAAACAGCACGCCCGTAACGATCCCGGAGATCGCAAGCCCCCTTCCGGCCAATTGTCCCCGGGAACTGCTGATTCTGGTTAGCGCGAGAATGCCGCAGATGATGGCCGGAATCGATGTGAGAATCGTCAGGAACAGGGACAGTATGCCCAGGACCAGGCTGGCGATGGCGAGTCCACTCGTTCTCGGCGCGGAAGCGCCCGGGGGGAGAGGCGGCGGCGACGGTGGAGACGAATTCATGGGTTAAGTCCTCTTCTGTTGTGCGGTCACGTCGGAGCAACAACAGCCACGCCGCAACCGGAACTAAGCCCTACCGCCGCGCGGCCTTCTTTCGCATGTCCAGATATTCGGGGTAGCGCCATTCGTGATCCGGGTTGCGGGTATAGGGCGTAGGCACGGCGTCGTGTTCACGGGTTAGTTGTTCGAGGATGGCGGGGTCGGCCAGTGGATCGGCGGTTTCCTTTTGCCAGGCGGCGAGCGCGTCGAGCAGGCGCGCCTTCACGGGCGCCAGCGCCGGGTCGCCCGCGCGGTTGTTCCACTCGTGCGGGTCGTTCGCGAGGTCGTACAGCTCGATGGGCGGGGCGTCAAGCCAGGTCGCGTACGCTTCCCGGACCGGCTCCGGGGCCGCGCCGATGATGGCGGGGGTTGCGTAGGTGCGCTGGGTCGGCGGATCAAGCTGGGTGAAGGCGTGCGCAATGGGATTGGGCCGGTCCCGCAGGAGGTTACCGATGAGCTTGTAGCGGGCGTCCCGGATGGTTCGTTGCGGGAAGTACAGCGGCGGATAGTGGCCGTGATACTCGGTGACGAGGTACTCCCGCCACGGGTACAGCTCCCCGCGCAACAGCGGCCGCAGGGAGCGCCCAGCCAGGGGGGTGGATGAATCGATGCCGGCGGCGTCGAGGATCGTGGCCGCGATATCAAGGCTGCTGGTGAGTTCGTCCCGCGTCAGGCCCGATTTCGAGACGCCCGGCCAGCGGATCAGCAGCGGCACGCGCAGGGCGGAATCGTAGCTGGCCAGTTTCCCGCGCGGAAACTGCGCGCCGTGGTCGCCGAGGTAGATGACCAGCGTATCGCTGTCCCGCCCCGCCGAGGCCAGCGCCTGAAGCAGCAGGCCGATGCCGGTGTCGAGCCGCGACAGGCAGTTGTAGTAGTCCGCCTGCGCATCTCGAAGGGCCGGCGTTTCCAGCCCCACCCACGGTAGCATCGCCACTGCGTCTCCGGAGATCGGGTTCTCCGGCAGGCCATGGCTCTCTCGAAGATAGGGCAGGTGCGCGTCCGCGAAGTTCACCATGAGAAGGAAGGGGCCCTGGCCGGCGCGAAAGAATTCCGCGGCGCCCTCGGCGACCTGGCGAACATCGCGCGAGGAGAAGCTGTTGGCGATGCGGCTTCCCAGGCGGAAGTCGAAGGGAAAGGCGCTCTCGGGGTTCACGTGCAACTTGCCGATGAGCCCCGTCCGGTAGCCCGCGCCCTTGAGCAGCGCGACGATATTCGGGACCTCCGGGAATTGCCTGTACTGATGGGTCGCGAGGCCGATCTGGCCGTTCTGATGCGGGAAGAGGCCCGTCAGCAGGGCGGACCGGGATTCGCTGCAACTGGCGGTGACGACGAAGGCGCGGTCAAAGCGGACGCCCGCTTCGGCCAGCGTGTCCAGGTTCGGCGTGCGGGCGAAGGGATCGCCGTAGCAGCCCAGTTCCGGGCCATTGTCCTCTGAGGTGATCAGCAGGACGTTCGGGGGTGCGCCCGCCGCGTGGTGGGAAACGGCGCCCAGGAGCACAAGCGAACACAAGGCGAAACGAGGCAAACCGGACACTGTTCTTCTCCGAGGGGGTTGAGAGCGCTCACTGCCTGATCCGAATGCTGCCGGGGGCCGCCCGAACCCAGATGGTACACGTCCGACCCCGATACATGTAAAGTCGGCTGTTTATTCAAGATCGTTGGGGCTTGCCCGAGTTGCCCCTGTGTGGTGGTGTAGTTGGAGTTGGGGAGATGTTGCAACCTTCACGGGCAAGGCCTCTTGGCCTTGACTGTGGCACACCGGGGTGGTACAGTCCTGGAGCTGGAAGGTTGGGTGCCACGGTCAAGCCCGGTAGGGCTTGCCCCTGGAGTTTCTACCTTTTGGGGGCCAGGTTAACAGTTCGTTCTTTCTCTATCGTACAGTTTTTTTCTTCCTCGTCGCTTCTTCCGCGCCTGCATAAGTCGGTCATTACAAATAATGCTTGACAGACCGACTCTATTGTGCTTTAATCTTGTCAGGTAGACAGGAGAATTGCACGATGAATGATGAGTTGCGCGATACGATATTGGAGGCTATGGAACAAGGCTTGGATGCGCAGCTTCGGGCAGTGCGCCGGTTGCGCAAGGGAGAAGATCCCCAAGAGAAGCTACGGCCCAGAAAAGGTAGGTCGCAAGTAGATATGGCGTATGACATACTTTTGAAGGCCGGTCAGCCCCTTCATGTCAGTGAGATTCTGGAGCGCATTGACAGGGCCTTTGGGGTTGGCGTGGATCGGGAAAGCCTGGTCTCTTCGCTTACCAAGAAGGTGGCCCGGGGGGACCGCTTTGTCCGCACGGACAAGAATACCTTCGGGCTCGAAGGGGGCAGGCGATGAGTCTCTTACACGAGTGGCTCGACATTACTGCCCGCTGGCGCGACGCTTTTACCCAGGAGCGCACTGCGGTGCGCGCGGTGCGGCAGGGACTGGGGTCTCTGGTATGTCTGGGGCGGCGCACGATCACGCGGGCGCTTTGGGCCTGTGGCCGGGAAAATCTGCCGTGGCAAGCCGAGTATCACCTGTACGGGCGCGCCAAGTGGGACCCTCAACAGCTTTTTGACCCTATTTGGGATGGGGCATTGCCCTTGTGCGGAGGCCCGCTCGTGGGCGTTGCCATCGACGACACCAAGCTGCATAAGACCGGCCGGTGTATTGTCCAGGCCTTTCACCAGCGCGACCCCCTGTCCCCGCCCTTCCATACCAACCTCATTCTGGGCTTGCGCTTCTTGCAGGCTTCTCTGCTCGTGCCGCTGCACCACGCCGGCCCCTTCAGCTGCCGCGCACTGCCTGTGCGCTTCGAGGAGTCTTCCCCCGCCAGAAAACCCGGCAAGAGGGCAAGCGATGAAGACTGGGAAGCCTACAAGCAAAGCCGCAAAGAGAATAACCTCTCGACCCATTGCGTGAAAATGATAGGCAACTTGCGCGCCAGCCTGGACGCCGCTGGCGCCACGAAGAACATCCTGGTCGCGTCCCTCGATGGCAGCTTCTGCAACCGCACCGTCTTCGGGGCCGAACGCGACCGCACCCAACTCATCGCCCGCACCCGCAAGAATGCCAAATTGTGCCATCGCGCCCCGGAGGGCTCACGGCGCTTCTATGCCCAGGAGAAATTTACCCCAGAGCAAGTACGCCAGGACGACACCATCGCCTGGGCGACCACGAAAATATTCTACGGCGGCAAACGCCGGAAGGTCCGCTACAAGGAGATCAAGAACCTCTACTGGCAAGGCGGCGCGCGCCGACTCCCCCTGCGCCTCTTCGTCGTCGCTCCTACCCCGTACCGCAAGCGAAAAAGCAGCAAGCGCTACTACCGCCAGCCGGCTTACCTGCTTTGTACCGATATGGTTCACGCCGCCCAAAGACTACTCCAGATCTACTTCGACCGCTGGCAGATCGAAGTCAACCACAGAGAAGAGAAAGACACCCTTGGCGTCGGCCAGGCCCAGCTCTGGAACCCAAACTCCGTACCCAAACAGCCCCCGCTGGCCGTCGCCGCCTACAGCGCGCTGCTACTGGCCGCCCTCAAGGCCTTCGGGCCCGAGCGAAATGGCAAATACGCACCCCTCCCACGATGGAGAAAGCACGCGACACGCCCATCGTGCCTCGACCTAATCACATTGCTGCGCAAAGAGATGGACGAACAGCCCCAATTGCTGCAACCACTCGGCATAAACACGTCAAGAACAAAAATGGCAAGCGCCGCAGCTGCGTGATAAGGTAGAAACTCCAGGGTCAAGCCCGGTAGGGCTTGCCCGTGTGGGGCCGTATCGTGGCTCGGAGTTCTATCACAGGAGGCCTGGGAATGACGGACCAGATTCACCGGAAGACCCGAAAGGTCATCAATGCTCCGGGCGAAGCGCACGAACTGACCTTCTCCTGTTTCCGCAGGCGAAAGTTTCTGTCCAGGAACAGGACCAGGGAGTACTTCATCACCGCCGTACAGAACGCCAGAAGGACACACCACTTTCATCTCTGGGCCTATGTGCTCATGCCGGAACACGTACACATTATCGTGTTCCCGCTCGAAGAAGAGTACGACATGGGCGATATACAAAAGTCTATCAAGCAGTCCGTTTCACGGAAGGCGATGGAGTACTTGCGGCGGGAAAACCCGAGGGGCCTGAGGTTGCTGGAGACGGGGCAACGGAAGCAGCCGTACGCGTTCTGGATGGGTGGAGGCGGCTATGACCGGAACGTGATATATCCCGAGACGTTGCAGTACATGGTGGACTATACTCACAACAATCCTGTCCGCAGGGGATTGGTTGACGACCCGGGGGCCTGGTATTGGTCCAGCTTGCGGGAGTGGCAGGAGGAGGGTTCGGGGCCGCTGTCCCTGGATTTGGAGTCCTTTCCCTTTCCACGGCTGTAGGCCAACTCAAGATAGCCGGAGATTCATTGGCAACGTTCACGGGCAAGGCCTCCTGGCCTTGACCGTGGCACACCGGGGGGGGTGTAGTTGGGGTTGGGGTGGTTGTTGGAGGCTCTCACGGGCAAGACCTTATGGCCTTGACCGTGGCACCCCTGAGTGGTGGTGTAGTTGGAGTTGGGGTGGTTGTTGGAGCCTCTCACGGGCAAGGCCTTATGGTCATGACCGTGGCACCCCGGGATGGTGGTATTGGGATTGGGCTGATGTTGGAGGCTCTCACGGGCAAGGCCTTGTGGCCTTGACCGTGGCACCCCGGGGTGGTGTAGTTGGAGTTGGGGTGGTTGTTGGAGGCTCTCACGGGCAAGGCCTTGTGGCCTTGACCGTGGCACACACGAACATCATCCAAGCTTCACTGGCATCACCCGTGCTCTACCAACATCATCCAAGCTTCACTGGCATCACCCGTGCTCTACCAACATCACCCATGATTCACCAGCACCACCCCAGCTTCACCAGCACCACCCGGGTGTGCCACGGTCAAGCCCGGTAGGGCTTGCCCGTGTGATCCACCCATTCCAACTACTCCACCGGCAGCCACTGCACCGCGTCGGCGATGACGTAGCCTCCGGCGTCGGGGGTGCTGACGATCTCGACCACGGCGGACTCGCTTTCGAACGGGAATACGCCCAGAGAAACGAAGGGCGCATGCTCGCCCGCCTTTTCGCGCTGATTCATGCGCTTCTCCTGGACGCCGTCGGCCGCATGGATTCGGATGAGGGCGTTCGTGGCGCGGTTGGGGTTGGCGGTGTAGGAGACACGCACTTCGTAGTTTCCGGCGGCGGGCAGTGTGGCAGTGTAGATTACGCGGTTCGCCGGATTGCCCGTCTCCCCATCGTGGAGATAGCCGAAGCCCAGGTAGGGCGTCACGCCGCTCGACATGCTCCAGTTCCCGATGACCCGGGCGGTGTCCGAATCCACCACGACGCCGGGGTAGTCCGACGGCCGCGCGAAATCGGCCATGGCGTCCTCCTGGTGGAGGATCGCGCCGCCCGCAAGCAGTTTCTCCTGAAGTGCGGCTATGTCAATATCCTGCACGGCGACCCCGGCCTCAATCGCCAGACTGGCGGCCGTTCCGATGGCCTGGCCGATGATCATGTACTGCGGCTCCATGCGCATGCTGGAATAGGCCACGTGCGAGGCCGAAAACGTGCTTCCGACGAGTAGATTGGCGCATTCGCGCTTCTGCGGCACGAACGCGAAGTAGGACATGTCGTAGGGCTGCACGCCCACCTGCATGTCGCCCTCGTTCAGTGTCGAGGGCGTTCCCGGTGGCCACAGGGGCGATTCCGTCGCGGGGATCCGCTGGACATGGTGCGAATCGGAGTTGTACGACGCCATGCCGATGCTGTCGTCCTTGTGGCGGTTCTCCTGGAGGTCGCTCTGGCGCTGGACATAGGCTCCGATCATGCGCCGGGACTCGCGGACGTACAGCTGGTGCGGCCAGTTGTTGGTGTCCGTGAATTCGTCCTTCGCCAGGCCCCAGGAGCGCGTTTCCGCCTGCAACGCCGCCGGGACGGACGGGTCATTCGCCAGGAAGTAGAAAAAGCCTTTTACATAGCGCTCATGCTCCGCGACGATGGCCTCCTGCTCCGCATAGGTCCCGTTCGGATAACCCCAGCTCCCGCCGATGAAGTCCGTGGAAATCGGGCCGTTGTTGTTCGTGTCGGTCTTGCCGTTGGGCATGTGCACGGGATTGCAGATCTCGGCGAACGTCGTTTCCGGGCGCGCGGCCAGGTAGCGGCGGAGGAGTTCCCACTCCGCCGGGTCGTAGCCGTCGGGCATTGGCCAGGCCACGCGGTTCTTCGGGTCCTGCGTCATGCAGAGCCGGAAGTTGTACGCCTGAACCTTGCGGTCGGCCTCGCCCGGAACGCCCGCGTCGCCGCCATGGATGAGGGGCAGCAGGTTCCCTTCGCCGTCGTAGGGGTCCACGGGCACGGAGAACTGGTGCTTCGGACTGTACTCAATGCGGCCTGCGAGCGATTCGCCATACTGTTCCCGGCTTTCGCGGCCCCAGGTAAAGGAAATGCCCGCCAGCGGCAGGAAATCGCCCTCGTAGGAGCAGTCGATGAATACCGGCGCGGCGAAGATCCAGCCATTCAGCAGGGTAACACGATCGATCCGGTCGCCCGTGCGCTCCACGCCGCCGAGCCGGCTGCCGAAATAGCAGTCGACGCGCGCCTCGCGCAGCCACTTCCGCAGCACGCGCTCGCCCTGGTGCGGCTCGAAGTACCAGGCGATCTCCTCGCCATAGTGATCGCCGAGCTCTTCGTAGAACGCGCGCGCCATGCCGCCGATCACCTGCTTCCGGCCGAAATCCGTCGCGCCCAACCCGCCGGTGGTCATGCCGCCCACGTGATGGCGCGGTTCGATTAGCGCGACGGAGCGGCCCTCGTTCGCCGCCGCCACCGCCGCCGCGACGCCGCCCGCCGTGGCGCCGTAAACCACGACATCGTACTGGTGGACGGGGCGGTCTACGGGTGTGGCGACCGCGGCCGCGGAAAGGGTGAGGGGAAGCAGGAAGAGGGCGAGATGTTTCATGATCGAGGCTCCTTCCGGAGGGGTTGTTGCGTCGCGTTTCTCGGAGAGCATGGGGACGTCGGGAGAATTCGGTGTCAGTCCTTCGGTATCCACTGCACGGCGTCGGCGATGACGAAGCCGCCGGCGTCCGGGCCGCCCTGAATTTCCACATAGCCGGACGTGCCCTTCTTGAAGGGATACGTGCCCAGGGAGAGGAACGGGGCGTGCTCGCCGTGTTGTTCGCGTTGATTGACGTATTGGATCTCCTGGCCGGCCGCCGTCTGAATGAGCACTTTGGCGCGCGTGGCGCGGTTCTCGTGGACCGAATAGGAGACGCGCACCTCGTACCAGCCGTCCTTCGGCAGGTCGGGCGTGTAGCGCGCTTTCGTATCGGCGCTGTTCGCGGCCATCTCGTGGAGGTACTCATAGCCCACGTAGTACGGCGCATTGCGCGAGAAGAACCACTCGCCCTCGGTGACCGCGTCGTCATCGTCGACCACAATCCCCGCGAGATCGCGGACATCGGTGTAGGGCGCGCGGGTGTCCTCGCGGCGGAGCACCGCGCCGTTTGCGCGCAGCTTGTCCTGGAGGGCCTTGACGTCAATATCCTGCACCGGGACGCCCGCTTCAATCGCCAGCGAGGCCGCGATACCCGCCGCTTCGCCGATGATCATGTACTGCGGCTCCATGCGCATGCTGGAATAGGCCACGTGCGAGGCCGAAAAGGTCGATCCCACAAGCAGGTTAGTGCACTCCGCCTTCTGCGGCACAAAGGAGCGGTACGCCATTTCGTAGGGCTTCACCGGCACCTGCACGTCGCCCTCGTTCAGCAGCGAGGGAATACCCTTCTCCCAGAGCGGCGATCCGTCGGCCACGAAACGCTGGACGTGGTGGGAATCGGAATTGTAGGAGCCCATGCCGATGGTGTCGGGCTTCGTGCGCTCCTCCTGGAGGTCCTTCTGGCGCATCACGTAGTCGCCAATCATCCGGCGCGCCTCGCGCACGTAGAGCTGGTGGGGCCAGCCGCCGGTGTCGGTGAACTCGTCCTTCGCGAGCCCCCAGCGGTTGAATTCGTCCTGCAGCGTCTTCGGAACCGACGGGTCATTGGCCATGAAGTAGAAAAAGCCCTTGACGTAGTCCTCGTGCTCCTTCCAGATCCGATCCTGCTCCGCGTAACTTGCCTCCGGGTAGTCCCAGCTTCCGCCGATGTAGTCGGTCGAAATGGGCCCGCGGTTGTTGATGTCCGTCTTGTTGTTGGGCATGGGGGAGACGATGAGGACGTCGTCGATGGTCAGGCCGGGCCGGGCGGCGAGATAACGCTTGAGGATTTCCCAGCGCGCCGGGTCGTAGCCGTCCGGTTTCGGAAAGGGCAGTTGATTGTCCGTGTCGCTGGAAAGGCACATCCGAAAATTGTAGGCCTGAACTTTCTTGTCGCTGTCGCCGGGCTTCAGGCCGTCGTCCGGCTGGATGAGCGGGAGCACGTTCCCGTTCTCGTCGTACGGGTTGACCGGCACGTCGAACTGGTGCTTGTCGCAGTACTCGACCTTGCCCGCGAGCGACTCGCCATACTGATCGCGGCCTTCGCGCCCCCATGTGTAGGAAATCCCCGCGCGCGGCAGGAGATCGCCCTCATAGGAGCAGTCGATAAAGATGGGCGCGGCGTAGGTCTCCCCATTGAGCAGGGTGATGGACCGTATCGTGGTCCCGTCCTTCTCCACGCGGTCGAGGCGGCTCCCGAACACGGCGGTCACGCCGGAGGCTTCCAGCCACTCGCGCAGGACGCGTTCCGCCTGGTGCGGCTCGAAGTACCACGAAATCTTCTCGCCATAGTGTTTCCCCAGACGCTCATAGAATTGTTTCGCGCGCCCGCCGATGACCGACATGTCGCCGAAGTCGGTGCGGCCCAGCCCGCCGGAGGTCATGCCGCCAATGTGGTGGCGCGGCTCGATGAGGAGCGTTCGGCGCCCCTCGTCCGCGGCGGCGATGGCGGCAACCGCGCCGCCGGCCGTCCCCCCGTAGACGACCACGTCGTAGTTGTGGGTCTCCGCGGGGGCGGACAGGGCCGACGCCGCGAGGGCAATCAGGGCGGGCAGGCAGTGCGGGAACGAGCGCATGGTCGAAATCTCCGGTGGGCCCGCCTGTGCGGCGCGGCCATCCCAAAAAAGAAACACGCCGCGAACCTGCCGGTCCGCGGCGTGCGAATAGCGAACAAAGGATACGGCAGGCTAGCGGGAGTTTTCCTCGGCGGCCTGGATGAGCTTGAAGGCCTCGTGCGGGCCTACGGCGGAAAGCAGCCCCTTGACGAGCTCCTTGTCTTCGAGCAGATGCTGGACGCCGGCGATAGCCTTCACCTCGCCCTCAAAGTTCTTCTTCGGGACCAGCAGCAGCACCACGATGCGCGCGGGCGCGCCGTCGAGCGTGCCAAAGGGAATGCCGCGGGAAGAGACACCCACGGCGCAGATGACATCCTCGACGCGGTCCGTCGAAAGGTGGGGCAGGGCGATGCCGCGCTCCATGCCCGAGCCGAGCGCGTGCTCGTTCTGGTAAAGCGCCTCCAGCAATACATCGCGCTGGTTCATCGGCACTTCGTGGTACTGCACCAGCACGTCCATCAGCTCGCTGATGGCTTCGCGCCGCTTCTCGGCTTCAAGGCCGATCTTGATCAGTTCAGGGCGGAGAATTTCGTGCAACAGCATTACTCGGGTTCCCCTTGGCTTACTTCCGTGGCGACGGGCGCGATGGCGGCGGATGGCGCAGAAGCCAGGCGGGCCGCCTCGGCGGCGGCCTGTTGCTTCCGCTTCTGAACCGCCTTTTTCCCCTTGATCTTCTTCAGGCGGAAGGTGTCCTCGCGCTCGCGCTCGTCCAGCACGCTGGCGATGCCGCGTAACTGGCCGCGCAGGCGCGGGAGCAGGTATTCCTCCAGCGCGTTGATGCGCCGGGAGACTTTCTTGACCTCCTCGCCGACGATCTGGAGGTTGCGCTCCAGCGGCGCGCATACCAGAAGCTGCGCGAGCATCTTCTCGGAGGCCTCGGAGGCTTCCTGGATCTGCGCGGAGGTGTCGAGCAGGCCCATGCCGCGGCTGGCCGGCGTGCGGACGATGCCCGCCATGTCGATGCGGCCCAGGTTCAGGCCCCAGACCTTTTCGGCCTCGACCTTGATCTCGAGGTCGCGGCGGCCGGCGACGGACGCCGACTTGATCTCGGGCGTGCCGCGGACAGCGCGCGCCATGGCCATGGCCTCGCCGGCGTTGCGGCCCAGGGCGTGAAGTTCATCCCGCATGAGCGCCAGCGCGCGCGCGCGCTTGAGCAACTCCTGCATCAGGGCGTCGCGCTTGCCCTTCAAGAGGCCCACGCCATCGGCGGCCATCTTGATCTGCCCCTTCAAGAGGAGCATGTTCATTCGCGTTGGCGCGATGTTGTCCATACTCATGTGCGAATTACCTGTTCAGGTTTTGAGGGATAACCGCAAACCGCGGGCGCCGGGCAGCGGGAGCCGCCCGGCGCCGCGCGGGGGGTTACGCGTTTTCGATGGCCACCTGGTGCTTCGGCGCTTCGGCGCTGTCATCGATCGGCTTGTAGAACTCGTCCACGGTCTCGCGTTTGATACGCGTCAGCTCGGACTTGGGCAGATAGCCCATGAGCTTCCAGCCCAGCGCGAACGTATCTTCGATGCCGCGCCGCGTCATGCCCTGGCCGATCATCTCCGCCTCGAATGCGTTGTTGAAGCGGAGGTACTTGCGGTCCAGGTCGGTAAGCGCGTCCTCGCCCACGATCGCCATGAGCTTTTTAATGCGCTGGCCTTCGGCGTAGGCAGCATAGAGCTGGTTCGCCCACTCGCGGTGCCACGCCTGGGTCTTTTTTCCGCCGATACCGTTGTTCATCAGGCGCGAAAGGCAGGGCAGCAGGTCCACCGGCGGGAACACGCCCTGCCGGTGCAGCGAACGGCTCAGCACGATCTGGCCCTCGGTAATGTATCCCGTAAGGTCCGGAATCGGGTGCGTGATGTCGTCGTCCGGCATCGTAAGCATCGGGATCTGCGTCACGGATCCGCCATTGCCGCGGATACGGCCGGCGCGCTCGTAGATCGTCGAAAGGTCGGTGTACATGTAGCCGGGATAACCGCGGCGTCCGGGAATTTCCTCGCGGGCCGACGAAATCTGGCGCAGGGCGTCGCAGTAGTTCGTGAGGTCGGTCAGCACCACCAGCACCTGGTAGCCCTTCTCGAAGGCCAGGTACTCCGCCACGGTCAGCGCGCAGCGCGGGGTGAAGAGCCGCTCGATCGCCGGGTCGTCGGCCTGGTTGATGAAGGCCACCACCTGCGATCCCTTGCCGCCTTCTTCGAAGGCCTTCAGGAAGTACTCGGTC
The DNA here is from genome assembly GCA_019637335.1 of Candidatus Hydrogenedentota bacterium. Lineage (NCBI taxonomy): Bacteria > Pseudomonadati > Candidatus Hydrogenedentota > Candidatus Hydrogenedentota bacterium. Next base: position 31,345 of record JAHBVV010000024.1, read on the forward strand.
TCGCGCGCCGTGATGCCCATGGCCGCGAAAACCGTCACGAACGGTGTGTCGTCGCCCTTCGTGCCGGAGTTCTGCACGATCATGTTGGCGATTTCGTTGCCGGGAAGGCCGGAGCCGAGGAAGATAGGCAGCTTCTGCCCGCGGACGAGCGTGTTGAAGCCGTCGATCGTCGAGATGCCGGTTTCGATGAAGTCGTTCGGCGCGTCGCGCGACACGGGATTGATGGCCGAACCCGCGATCTCGACTTCCTTTTCCGGAACCACCGGCGGCAGGCCGTCGATGGGAATGCCCGTGCCGTTGAAGCGCCGACCGATCATGTCCGGCGTGCAGGCAATCTTGGCGGCGTCATCCTTCAGTGACACGGACGTGCCCTTGATATCCACGCCGCGGGTGCCCTGGAGGATCTGAAGCACCGCGTGGGTCTTCGTCGCTTCCAGGATCTGGCCCTCGCGCTGCTCGCCGTTGGCCATGTGTACGTTGAGGATGGCGCCGGTCGGGAAGCGGTCCCCGTTTTCCAGGAACACCAGGGGACCCGAGACATAGGTCATGTCCCAGTATTCTTTGTGCAACTGCTCGCCGGTAGTGGTTTCAGACATGGTTCGATATCCCTCGGTTATTTGGCTTCCAGAGCGCCAAGGATCTTCTTGAAGTTCTCGATGCACGCGTCTTTCTTGCCGGTGAAGCCTTCGTTCGGCTCTTCCTTCAGACGGGAGATCTCCTCGCGCACGGTCAGTTCCGTAATCTTCGTCAGCGGCACTTCGCGGCGCAGCACCTTTTCGCACTCCTCGTGGTACACCATGATCATTTCGAGCAGGCCGAAGCACTTCTCCAGTTCGCAGGATGCGTCGTTCTTGGAGAACGCGCTCTGCTGCAGGAAAACCTCGCGGATCAGGCGGGAAACCTCCAGCACCAGCCGCTCCATGTCCTGGAGCGCGTCCGGGCCCACGAGCTGCACGATATCCATCAATTCGGATTCGCGCTGGAGCAGCGTGGCCGCCTGCTGACGCCGCTTGTTCCAGCCTGCCGGCGCGTTCTGGTCAAACCATTCCCGCAGCCCCTCGTAGTAGAGGCTGTACGAGCGGTTCCAGTTCACGCTCGGGTAGTGGCGGCGGTAGGCCAGCGCCGAGTCGAGCGCCCAGAGGGCGCCGGACACGCGCATGGAGGTCTGCGTCACCGGCTCGGAGAAGTCGCCGCCGGGGGGCGACACCGCGCCCACGGCCGTGAGCGATCCCTTGCGCGGGCTGTCGGAAGTCGCCTCGGAACCCGCGCAGATAACGTTGCCGCAGCGTTCGTAGAACGCCGCAATGCGCTCGGAAAGGTACGTCGGGTAGCCTTCTTCGCCGGGCATCTCTTCCAGGCGCGAGGAGATTTCACGCAGCGCCTCCGCCCAGCGCGAGGTCGAGTCGGCCATCAGCGCCACATCGTAGCCCATGTCGCGGTAGTACTCGGCCAGCGTCATCCCCGTGTAAACGGACGCGTCGCGCGCGGCTACGGGCATGTTCGACGTGTTCACGACGAGAATCGTCCGGTTCATGAGCGAGTCGCCCGTGTTGGGGTCTTCCAGCTCCGGGAACTCCGTCAGCACTTCCGCCATCTCGTTGCCGCGCTCGCCGCAGCCCACGTATACGATAATCTGGGCGTTGGAGTACTTCGACATACTCTGTTCCACCACGGTCTTGCCCGCGCCGAAACCGCCCGGCACGATGGCCGAACCGCCCTTCGCAATAGGGAAGAGCATATCGAGCACGCGCTGCCGCGTGAGGAAGGGCTCGATGGGGGGCAGCACCTTGTGCACCGGGCGCGCCTGCTTAACGGGCGACTTGTGCATCATGCGGATCTGCGTGCCGTCCTCGAGCTCGGCAATCACCTCTTCCACGGTGTACTCGCCGGCTTCCTTCACCCACTTGAGCTTGCCGCCCGTGTGGGGGGGCACCATGATCTTGTGCTCAATGGCCTTGGTTTCCGGGACCGTACCCAGAATATCGCCGCCAACAACCTCCTGGCCCGCGCTGGCGGACGGCGTAAAAGCCCAGCGGCGCTCGCGGTCCAGAGCCACCGCTGTGATGCCGCGGCCAATGAAGTCGCCCGAGGATTGCTGCAGCGTGATCAGCGGCCGCTGAATCCCGTCAAAGGTCGACGAAAGGAGGCCCGGCCCAAGTTCCACCGCGAGGGGTACGCCTGTGGCCACCACGTCCTCGCCGAGAAACATGCCCTCGGTGCTTTCAAACACCTGGGCGTAAATCTTGTCGCCCTCGATGCGGATTACCTCGCCCATCAGGCCCAGCTTGCCCACGACGAGGATCTCGCCCATGGATACGCCGAGCATGCCATCGGCTTCAATCATCGGACCGGCGATCCGGACGAGCTTTCCGACGATCTGTTGTTCCGTCACCGCCATTGGTTTCTCCTACTATCGGTTGCCTGACGCCAGCAAGTCTCCCGGCTCCACGCGGCTTGGGCCGCGTCCGGGGCATTGCGGTTCACCCGGGGGCGAAAGCGATTCAGGTTAACCGGCTCTCCCGGTAAACCCGCGCCACGTATCAGGTTCTTGTACAGGTTAAAGGCACTTAATCCAAACGAATCTCAAAGCCGACGGCGGGCCGGACGATGGAGTTGATGTACTCCAGCGTGCCCGCCTCCTCGTTTTCAAACGAGGGGCAGAAGATGATCAGGGGCAGCTTGTTGTGCTTCGCAAGCCGCATTTGAAACCATTCCGAAAAATGGTCCCGAAACTCCTCATTCACGATGACCAGATCCGTGTCCGAGTCCATCAGTTGCGCCAGCCGCGTCTCGACCGCGTCGACGCTGAACACTTCCTCCACGGGCACGCCCGTGAGGCCCACTTGCAGGGCCGCCTGGCCGTTCGCCAGCGCTACCACCTTCGAAGCCATGGTCATCCAAATTCCTTGTGATTTCCGACCGGCGCGCGCCGTAGCGCGGGGCGGCGGACTGCGCTAGATCGCGTACATCTCATCGCGGACCCGGCCCTTGGGAAGGTTCCCGGCCAGCCCGCGCGCCACGAGCCGCAGGTTGACGGCCTCGTTGTACTTCATCCACGCAAAATCCATCATCACGCCGATGCCGAATACATTGTTCCGCGCGCTCTGGCGCACGTTCTTCATCAGGACGCGCTCGAAATAGCGTTCCATCGGGGAAAAGCGCCTGGTCTGGAGGAGCTGGTACAGCTCTTCGACCAGGCTGCTGTAGCGCGTGCGCCCCAGCAGCTCCATCGCCGCCGCCGGATCCGAAGCCGACGCCATCTGACGGAGCAGGTGGCGCGGGAGCGTGCCCTGCGGCAGAAAGAGGCTGTCCAGGCTTTCGCCCAGGTTCCCGCGCGTCTCGATATGCTGGAAGACCGTCCGGAGGTTGATCCGGTCTATCTCCGCCTGCAATTGCCCGCGCAGCATCTGGCTGTCCAGGTCGCCGGCGGCCTTCAGGCGCTCGGCCTGGCCCACGAAGTAGGTGCGGTCCAGCGCCTGCTCGAGCACCGAAAGATCGTTGCTTTCGGCGTAGTCCGGCAGCGCCTTCAGGAGACAACCGCACAGGGAACGGTTCCACGCCGCGAGCGACCGCGCCAGCGACTCCACCGAATCGAGCTCGTTGAAGTCCGCCAGCAGGGGCGGGGTGAGTGTCGGGCCCGAAATGAGGGCGCCGGCAAGCGTGCGACCCTCAATGCGGTGATGTTTGCAGCGGAGCAGGGACTTGACCGCCATCAGGTCCCAGCGCTCCAGAAAGATGCGCACCAGCTCCTTGAATTCGCCCTGGGCGCGGCCCAGGAGAAGCTGGAACGTGCTCACCATATTGCGGGACACCGCCTCTTCGATGGCGTCCGCCCCGCTGTAGCGGGTGAGCGCTTCGGCCATCTCGGTGCGGTACGCGGAGTCCAGCAGGGCGTCGGTGAAACGCGCCAGGTCGCCCTGCTCCAGAAAGTCGTCCACGGTCCGGCTCGCGAAGAGCTCGCGCTTCATGCCGTGAACGCGCGCATTGAAATGCACAATGTTGGGATCGAGTTCGGCCATGGATCAGGCGCCTCCACCCGGGGTTGCCGGCGGAAACAGCCGGTTGAGCGTGTGCTTCCGCAATTCACCCTCGCGCTTGGCGAACCGCGCCGAGAGGGTGTTGGTGTAGCGGAACTTCCTGCCGCGATCCTGGATCGCGACGCCGTCCGTCAGCGAGGCCAGCGGTTCGACCGGCAGATCGCCGCGCCCGTTGCTTTGCAGCCACTGGCGGCAGTGATCGGCGTGGGCCGGCGGCGCCAGCACGATGACATCGGACGGGGCCTCGGCCATCAGCTCCGCGAGGAGCCGATCGAGGATCGCCGGGAAGCCGGGGCCCGAGGCGATCGCGGCGAGCTCCGCGGCCACGCTGCCCAGAACATCATTGGTAATGGTGTCCTTGGTCGTCAGCGTGACCATCTGGGCCTCGGCCTCGACGCGCTCGCGGGAGCGGCGGGCCAGGGCGGCCAGCTCGCTCTCGACCGAGGCCAGGGTTTCCTCCCGGCGTCGGGCGGCCCGATCGCGGGCCTCTTCCAGAATCCGCGCCGCCTCCTGGCGCGCCGCACCCGCAAGTTCCTCTTGCTGCGCGGCCACCTGGGCGGACATCAGATCCAGTAGCGGTTTGTTATCCATACATCCAATTCGCCGGGAGGCCGGCGTCCTTGCGGAGGTTGGTGGGCGCGGGCGCCCAAGGGCGCCGCGCGACACAAACCTAGATTTCAAGCAAAATCAGGAAGCCGATAACGAAGCCGAGCACCACGATGGTTTCCGGCAGGGCCACCAGGATTAGCACGTTCGTGAACAGCTCCGGCTTCTCGGCCAGCGCGCCCGTGCCGCCCGCGCCAATCGACGCCTGCGCCCGGCCCGTGCCCAGCGCGGACCCGACAAGCGCAAGTCCCGCCGCCAGCGCGATGCCCGCAACGCGGATGCCTTCGCCGATCGACGTCGCGGCGGCGTCGCCCGAAGCGGCAGCTTCCTCGGCCGCGAAGCCCAGGGGCGCGAAAATGCTCGCCGCGGCGATAGCGGCGGCCGAAAGCATGAATGCCTTGCTGAAGGAGGATTTCTTTACCATACCATGTCCTTTCTAAAGGGTTCGTAATTTCTGCCGTTGGGTTCGTAGAACTTCGGCAAGAACTCAACAAAGTTAAGCCGCAACGAGTGGATCGTCGGGCTGAATACGCCAATTCCGATATTGATGACGTGAACCATGGCCGCCGCGGGGATGCCGATGACTATGCCGATCAGCCCGCCGCCCAGCATCTCGGGCATTTTGTTGGCGATGTCGGCGAAGGCGATGGACACGAGACCGAGCGCCATCAGGCGGCTATAGGAGAAAATATTCGCCGTCAGCCCGATGATTTCCATGATGCCCATCGGGGCCATGGGGCCCAAGCCGCGCCAGAGATAGTACAGGCACGCGCCGAAGGCAATGGCAGCCAGGGCCAGGCCAACCGCGGCGCCGAGCGGAAAGTAGCCGACAGCCGAGGCCAGCGCGACCGCCAGCGCGACGAGACCCAGCAGCATGCCCAGCTTTTCCTCGGCATGTTTGGCGTGCCCGTGGGCGTATCCTTCGCGTATGCCCAGTATCAAACAAAGCGGGATGTGGATGACACCGAAAAGAATGGCAAAGTAGAGCAACATATCGGGGTAATGTACACGGTGGAAGATGGAGTAGTCGCCAACCATATTCTCGACCACGTTGCCAAAGATTTCCCAATAGATAATCCCGAAAACAATTGCCGAAACGCCCATCCACTGGAAGATGCTCATCCCGTCATGCAGCATCTTGATGTGGCCCCACTTCTTCTTCACGAGCGCGCCAATGGTCACGATGACGACGCCGTAGCCCGCGTCGCCCAGCACGAAGCCGTAGAAAACGATGAAGGAAAGCGCCACCAGCCAGGTCGGATCGAAGCTGCCGTAGGTCGCGGGCTTCATGAGCTTCATGATGAGCTCGAAGGGCCGGACAATCGGGTGGTTCTTGAGTTTCGTGGGGATGCGCTCGTGATCCACATCGTGCGGATCGAGCCTGCCGACCAGAACTTTGTCGCCAAACTTCGCACTCAGCGCGGCCCGGAGGCTGTCAAAGGATTCCGACGGCGCCCAGCCATGCACCACGCCGGCCAGTTCGCTCTGTGCAAACGAATCCACCACATGGAGCTGGGCCAGGCGGGTGCGCACGATCTGGCTCAACGCGGCCAGTTTCGGGCCCTCCTGCTCGGAAAATGCCCGCAACTCGGACTGAATCGCGTCCAGATCCGCCTGCAGCGCCGCAATGCGCCCGCCGACCTTTCGCATCACCTCGTCCACCGACGCGCCCCGCGCCTCCTGATCCGGGCTGGTGAGCGCACGGATGCCCTTCTCCGCGAGAACATTGCCCACCGCGCCGCCCAGGCCCGACGGGTACGTCAGCACGACGATGTTCCGGCTGCGGTCAAGCTTCTTGACCATGAAGCCGCATTCGGGACCAATCTCAGACAGCAATTCTTGCCGTAACTCGTCGAGATCCTCGGCGGTATAGCTCTCGAGCAGCATCGCGCGCGCGTTTTCCCCCAGGGTCGCGCCCTGGCTGATAAGCAACGGCGTGATGGATTCGATCAGGCGGCCGTAATTCTTGATTACCGCAATGTTGTCTTGAACATTCAGGCGGCGCCGGCTCAGCGTGCGCAGGTTGCGATGCCAGGAGGTGGCCGCCTTGAGCCGCGTTCGGGGGGAAGCCTGCTCCATCTCCCGGCCGGCCTTCACAATTTCAGCGTGCGCGGGCGCCGGGGAGAGCAGGGGCTGGGACTCCTTCAGCAGCGCATCCAGCTGTTCCAGCTGCCCGAGCTCTTCCTTTTCCTCTTCGGGAAGGTGCACCCGGTGAAGGAAGCCGGGGTGGTTCTCCAGGGCCAGCGGAACCTGCTCAACATGCACCACGCCCTGCTCCTGCAAGACGGGGACAATGTTGCGGAGCTCCGATCGAAGACAGACGATTTCAACCCGATCCATGGGTGTGATCATAGGAGTTCAGACCTCTTCTTCTACGCGGCGCCGGGCACGAGCAGCGCGATCAGTTCCCTGCGTACTTCATGGGTGCGGCCGGCGGATTCCTGGCGGATCCGGTCCACTTCGGCCGCCGTGGCCTTCTCAATCGCGGCGCGTTCCTCGTCGCGCCGCGCCGCGGCGTCGCGCCGGCGCGCGCCGATTTCCGCGTCCAGCTCCGCCGAAGCCTCCTGCAGCAGCGCCGTGCTTTCGCGGCGCGCCTCCTCGACTATCCGCCGCGCGCCCTCACGGCCGCGATCAAGCGCTTCCATGAGTTCCGTCTCGTGACGGGCGACAATTTCAAGCAGCGATTCTGAAGACATAAGCCTCTATTTCCGTGCTCCGGGCGCATAGGTGTGGCACAACAGGCAAAGAAACAGCAACCCGGCGCGAGACATAGCAAGAATAGTCAATGTTGCGACGGATTACCAGTAGGGCGCCCGAATTTTACATGCCCGCACCCGTGATTCAAACCAAGACGGGCGGAATTCTGCCAGAGCGGAGAGGGCGCGTGCAACTTGTTTCCGGTAGAATACTAGTGTTCAGGCGACTGGCCCCGGATCCCGGGCCCGCGGAGGAGCTTTTTCGACGAAACTTTCGATTTGGCTTGAATCCGCCCCTCCCAAACGTGTATAAATACGCCCGCGCTCCACCGGGTGGATCCGGGAGAAGGGTAGTGTCTCGCGGTGGAGCTGGTGGGAACGTGCTGGAAAGCCGCGCTGCCGGCGAGCCGCTGGCGCGGCCGTTGCTGTTTCGGACTTTGGGAAGTTTCGGCTCCAACACGCTCGCGTTAGGTTAGGCTAGGGACCCGGCACGGTACCGGGTCGCCGGTAGTGACAACTCATTACGTTGGCGGTTCGCGTGTATCCCGCTTTTTGCGCTGGGCACGCTGCCGGCGCCAGCTGGACTGGTCGCCCGCCCAGCGTGTCTTGCATTTAACCGGCCACTGTCCCTTTCTCGCGCCAGGAAGAGGTGTTTCTCCTGCCGCCGGGCAAGAGGGAGGTGGCGAAGAAGGAAGTGTTTCGTGGCTCAAGTCTTTCATCGCAGCGCCAACGTGCTCGCCCGGGCCAGTATTATCGGCGGCGCGGCGGCGGCGGCCGTGGTCGCACTTCTCGGCGCCGCAATATACCGGTCGCCCGCGGTCACGCAGGTAAACATCGCCAAGGCGCAGCCTATTCCGTTCAGCCACCAGCGCCATGTGGGCGGCAACGGCATCGACTGCCGATACTGCCACACCTCCGTCGAGGAAAGCGGCGTCGCGAATGTCCCGCCCACCGAAACCTGCATGACCTGCCACTCGCAGATCCTCGCCGACGCGCCCATGCTGGAACCCGTCCACGACAGCTGGAAATCCGGCAAGCCCATCGAGTGGACGCGCGTCTACGACCTGCCCGACTTCGTCTACTTCGATCACAGCATCCACGTCGCCAAGGGCATCGGTTGCACCACATGCCACGGCAACATCCAGGACCAGCGCCTGACCCACAAGGCCAATACCCTGCACATGGCCTGGTGCCTTGAATGCCACCGCGCGCCGGAGAAATTCATCCGGCCCAAGGACAAAGTCTTTGATGTGGACTGGAAGGCTCCCGAAAATCAGCTCGAAATCGGCAAGAAGCTGGTCCAGGAGTACAAAGTGAAGGTGGAGCAGCTCGACAACTGTTCCGTCTGCCACCGCTAATCATGGGAAAGACTATGAGCCCGAAGAACGCACAAGAAATCACCGCACGCCACGGAGCGGCGGCCGCCGCCGGTTCCTACTGGCGGCACGCCGCGGAGCTGCGCGGCGAGGTGGCGCTGGACCCGGAACGGCACCGCGAGTTCCCCTCGGAGGGCGCCGGCCTCATCGACGCCACCGGACGGCGCAATTTCATGAAGGTCATGGGTGCGTCCATGATGATGGCGGGGCTTGCCGGTTGCGCGCGCCAGCCTGAAGAGAAGATCGTACCCTATGTCAAGCCGCCGGAAGAGGCGGTGCCGGGCCGCTTCCAGTACTACGCCACCGCCGCGCCCTTCGCCGGCTACGGCCTCGGCGCGCTGGCCGCCAGTTATGAAGGCCGCCCCACCAAGATCGAGGGCCTTGCGGATCATCCCGCCTCCCTCGGCGCGAGCAGCGTTCACGCGCAGGCATCTCTCCTCGATCTCTATTCGCCCGACCGCATGGAAGTCATCAGCCATGTCGGCACCCTGGGCACCTGGAACCGCTTTGCGGCGGAGTTCTCCCGCGCCTTGCAGGGCGTTGACAGCGCCGCGGGCGCCGGCCTCGCCATCCTCACGGAGACCGTGACTTCGCCCACGATGGCCAAACAGATGGCCATGATCAACGCCATCTACCCGGAAGCGAAGTGGTACCAGCACGACCCGATGGGCCGCAACAACGCGCGGGTCGGGGCATTCGAGGCCTTCGGCGAACACGTCGCCCCCGTCATCAACTTCAAGAAGGCGAAAGTCATTCTTTCGCTTGACGCCGATTTCCTCCACGAAGGGCCGGCGCATGTCCGATACGCCGCCGACTACGCTTGGACCCGGTCCGCCGCCGCGACCGCCGGCGAGCCCGGCTACGTGGCGCGCGAGGGCTTCGCGCACGACGAAATGAGCCGCCTCTACGCGGCGGAAGTCTCCCCGACGCTCACCGGCGCCAGCGCGGACCACGCGATCCAGCTCCGGCACCCGCACATTGAGACGCTCGCCCGCAAGATCGCCGAGGCGGTCGGCGTGCCCAACGCCGCGCCGAACGCGGAAAACGCCGCCGCGCTGCCCGAAGCCTGGGTAAACGCGGTTATAGCGGATCTCTCCGCACACAAGGGTCACGCCGTCGTCGTTGCAGGCGATGCCCAGCCCCCGGCGGTGCACGCCCTCGCCCACGCAATCAACAATGCCCTCGGCGCCGCCGATTCCGGCCTCGTCACCTACATTGACTCGCCCGAGGCGAAGCCCGTCGACCAGGAAGCGTCGCTGGCCTCACTGGTCGACGATCTTAACGCCGACAAAATCTCGATCCTCGTGATCCTGGGCGGAAACCCGGTCTACAGCAGCCCCTACACGCTCGATCTGGCCTCCGCTATGGAAAAGATCGGCCTGCGCGTTCACCTGACCGCCGAAAAGAACGAGACCTCCCAACGCTGCCACTGGGTCATCCCGGAATCGCATTACCTCGAAGCCTGGGGCGATATCCGCGCTTACGACGGGACGATCTCGATCGTCCAGCCGCTGATCCGCCCGCTGTACAACAGCAAGACCGCCGCCCAGATCCTCGCGCTCATTCTGGGCGACGAGGCCGCGACCGATTACGACCTTATTCACAACAACTGGTTGGCCACGTATGGCGAGAGCTCCGAACTGGCCTGGCGCCAGGCCCTGAGCACCGGCGTCGTCGCGAATTCCGCCAGCCCGGCCAAGTCCCCGGCGCACAAGCACGCCTTCAGCGCGGAAGCGCCCGCCCCCGCCCGGGAGGGCCTGGACTTGCTCTTCCGGCTTGACCCGCGCACGGCCGACGGGCGCTACGCGAATAACGCGTGGCTCCAGGAGCTGCCGAAGCCGCTGACGAATCTTACGTGGGACAACGCGGTGCACCTGCACCCGAACACCGCCCACACCCTCAAGCTGAAGCAGGAGGACGAGGTCCTCATTCAGTTCGAGGGCTTCGCCGGCAAGAATGTCCGCGCCGCGGTCATGCTCGTCTATGGCCAGCCCGAGGACACCGCCACGATCCACCTGGGATACGGGCGCGAGGTCGTCGGCCCCATCGGGCGCGGGCGCGGATTCAACGCCTTCGCCTGCCGCAAGGCCGATTCCCCCTGGTTCCTCACCGGCGTCAATCTGGCCAAGACCGGCCGGACCTACATGCTCGCGCGCACCGAAGAGCACAACAACATCGAGCAGAGCCACGTCACCCAGACGGACAAAGCCCAGGATCGGTACCTGATCCGCGAGCGTAGCCTCGATTATTTCAAGAAACATCCCGATTTCGCGCAGCACATGGGCCACCACGCGCCGGATCGCGAAATGACGCTCTACAACCCCGACGAGAAAGACTGGGACGGCCCCTTCTCCTGGGGCATGACCATCGACCTCAACCGCTGCACCGGCTGCGGCGTCTGCACCATCGCCTGCCAGGCCGAAAACAACATCCCGGTCGTGGGCAAGGAAGACGTGCGCGTCGGCCGCGAAATGCACTGGATACGCGTCGACCGCTACTACAAGGGCGATCCGAAGCGCATGAAGGACGAGGGCCGCGTGGACGGCGTCGCGCACCAGCCCGTACCCTGCATGCAGTGCGAGAACGCGCCCTGCGAGCCCGTCTGCCCCGTCGGCGCCACGATGCACAGCGAGGAAGGGCTTAACGACATGGTGTACAACCGCTGCGTCGGCACCCGCTACTGCTCGAACAACTGCCCCTACAAGGTCCGCCGTTTCAATTTCTTCCACTACAATATCCGCAGCGGCCAGGACGCGCCCCAGCTCAAGATGATGCGCAACCCCAACGTGACCGTCCGGAGCCGCGGCGTCATGGAAAAGTGCACCTACTGCACGCAGCGCATCAACCGCGCGCGCATCGACGCGAAGGTGGCGGCGGCAAACCGCCCCGGCGGCGGCGAACCCCACATCGCCGACGGCGCCGTGCAAACGGCCTGCCAGGCGGCGTGCCCCTCCGGCGCCATTGTTTTCGGCAATATCAAGGATCCCGAAAGCCGGGTATCTCTTCTCAAGCAGAATCCTCGGGACTACGGCCTCCTCGCGGACATTGGCACGCGCCCGCGCACGACCTATCTGGCGAGGCTGCGGAACACCAACGACGATCTGGCCAGCCCTGTAGCCCATACCGCGGAGCACTGAACTGAATCATGAGCGTTGAAGCAAAAGAGATCCCGCCCGCGCTGCGGGCGGTCGCGCCCCTGGTCGAGCCCGGCCACAATTACGAGTCGATCTCGCGAGCCGTTGCGGACGTGATCCTCGAAAAGCCGCTCCCGAAACCGTGGTACGCCGTGGTCTCGCTTGGCGCCGCGCTGCTGGGCATCCTCGGCGCAAGCACCGCCTGGCTCTTCTGGCAGGGGCTCGGCGTCTGGGGCATCAACAACCCGGTCGGCTGGGGTTTCGCCATCGTGAACCTCGTCTGGTGGATCGGTATCGGCCACGCCGGAACCCTGATCTCCGCCATCCTGCTCCTCTTCAACCAGGACTGGCGCACCGCGATCAACCGTTCCGCAGAGGCCATGACGCTCTTCGCCGTCATGTGCGCGGGCATCTTCCCGCTCCTGCACGTCGGCCGCCCCTGGGCCATTTTCTTTATCTTCCCGTACCCCAACACCATGGCGATGTGGCCGCAGTTCCGCAGCCCGCTCCTCTGGGACGTGTTCGCCATCTCCACCTATTTCACCGTGTCGCTCCTGTTCTGGTTTACGGGCCTCATCCCCGACCTGGCCACCCTGCGCGACCGCAGCAAGAAGGGCATCGCCCGCTTCGTCTACGGCTTCTTCGCCCTCGGCTGGCGCGGCTCCGCGCGCCACTGGTACCGCTACGAAATGGCCTACCTGCTTCTCGGCGGCATGTCCGCACCGCTCGTGGTCTCGGTGCACACCATCGTATCGTTCGACTTCGCCGTGTCGGTCATCCCCGGCTGGCACACCACCATCTTCCCGCCCTACTTCGTGGCCGGCGCCATCTACTCCGGCTTCGCCATGGTGCTCACCATCATGATCCCCGTGCGCGCCTGGTTCGGCATGCACGACTTCATCACCGCGCGCCACCTCGACAACATGGCGAAGGTCATGCTGGCGACGGGCCTGGTCGTGTTCTACGGCTACTGCTGCGAGGCCTTCTACGCCTGGTACAGCGGCAGCGACTACGAGCGATTCATGATGTGGAACCGCATGACCGGCCCCTACGCCTGGGCCTACGCCGCGCTGCTCTTCTGCAACGCGTTCACCCCGCAGTTCCTCTGGCACCCCTTCTTCCGGAGGAACGTGTACGCCCTCTTCGTCATCACCATTATCGTAAACATCGGCATGTGGCTCGAACGCTACGTCATCGTGGTCACCAGCCTCACGCGCGACTATCTTCCGGCGGCCTGGGGCGAGTACCAGGCCACCATGTTTGACTGGGCGGCGTACGTCGGATCGATCGGCCTCTTCCTCTTCATGATGGGCCTGTTCCTCAAGTTCCTGCCCATGATTACGATCTTCGAGTTGCGGCTCCAGCAGTACCAGCTCGACAAGGGCGAGATCCGCTAACCGGTTGAAATGCACGCCGCGCCCCCGCGCGGCCACGAAGGATAACCAGACGCTATGTCAGCACACGGACACGAAGCCGACACGCCGCAAGTCTACGGCCTGATCGCCGAGTTTGACGATCCGGACACGCTCCTGCGGGCCACCACCAAGGCCCACGAGGCGGGCTATCGCGCCATGGACGCCTACTCCCCGTTTCCGATCCACGGGCTCGCGGAAGCCATGGGCGTGCGTAAGACCGCCGTCTCCTTCATCACGCTCGTGGGCGGGCTGACCGGCGCGATCACCGGCTTCGGCATGCAGTGGTTCGCCTCCGTCCACCACTACCCGTTCAGCATCGGCGGCAAGCCGGACCTCAGCTGGCCCGCCTTCATGCCGATTACCTTCGAAATGACGATCCTCTTCGCCGCCTTCGCCGCCCTGGGCAGCATGCTGCTCCTCAACGGGCTGCCCCGGCCGCACCACCCGATTTTCAACGCGAAGCGATTCGAGCGCGCCTCCAGCGACGGTTTCTTCCTCTGCATCGAGCGGACGGACGCGCAGTACGACGCCGAAGAGACCCGGAACTTCCTGCAGGGGCTCGGCCCCGTGGAAGTCTCCGAGGTGCTCGACTAAACAGGCCCTGAACCTCGCCCGCCGGATAGGCCGGCGGCGGAGCAATAAGTTGGAACCGATGAAACCATCCAAGAACATCACGGCGCGCCGGCAAGGCCTTCCCCGCCACGCGGCGCTCGCGCTTGCGGCCGCCTACAGTTTCGTGCTGGCGGGGTGCCATCAGGATATGTGGAACCAGCCCCGCTACACGTCGCTCCAGAAGAATGACTTCTTCGCAGACGGGGCCGCCGACAGGCTGCCGGTCCCCAACACCATCCCCTATGACGCCGCGCGGCGCGGCTGGGTGTCCCACGAGTATGAAACCCTCACGGGCCAGGCCCAGGTCCCCAGCCTCCTCGAGGATGTCTTCTGGACCGGCAAGCTGGACGACGGCACGCCCAGGCCCGACAACTACTTTTCCGTCGATGTGGCCCTGCTCAAGCGCGGCCAGGAGCGTTACACCGCGACCTGCGCGCTTTGCCATGGCGAGGCGGGCTACGGCAACGGCATGATCGTCCAGCGTGGCTTCCCCGCGCCGCCCTCCCTCCACATCGACCGGCTCCGGGAAATCGAAGACGGCTACTTCGTGGATGTAATCAACAATGGATTCGGCCGCATGTACAGCTACCGCGCGCGCGTGTCGGCGGAAGACCGCTGGGCCATCGCGGCCTATATCCGCGCCCTGCAATACAGCCAGAACGTCCCGAAGGACGCGCTGGAGGAAGCTGATCGGGCCGAACTGGAAAAGGCGCTGAACTCCGCGCCGGAAGCAGCACAACAGCCGGTGGAAAACAATGCTCACTGACGGACAACTCGAAAAGATCGGCGCCCTGCAGGGCAAGTGCCTGAAACTCGGCGGCGGCGCGCTGGTTGCGCTCCTGCTTTTCGGCCTCATCTCCGGAACCACCTTCCAGGGCCTCCTGGTCGGGTACCTGGCGATTTTCGGATTCGGCATCAGCGGGCTCGGGCTCGTCATGCTGCACCACCTTTGCGGCGGCAGCTGGAGCTTCGTGGCCCAGCGCATCGCCGAAGCCGCATCGCGCACGCTGCCGTTTCTGTGCGCCGCCGGCGCCTTTGTCATCCTGGGCGGGGCGCTGTTCTCGAACATCTACCCCTGGGCCAACAAGGAATTCCTGTCCCGGCCGGAGAACGAGTACATCGCGTACATGTCAAACCTGAAGGAGCATTTCCTCAGCTTTAAAATGCTCGCCCTCTGCTTCGTCGTCTACTTCGGCCTCTGGCTTCTGATGATGCGCGCGTTCAACACGTGGTCCCTCAAGCTCGACGAAACCGGCGACGCCCGCTATATCGGAAAGATGAAGGTGTGGGCCGGCTTCGGCCTCGTGGCCTATGTGGTCTCCATGACCTTCGCCGCCACGCACTGGGGCATGTCCACCGACCCGACCTTCTTCTCGACGATCTACGGCGCCTGGATGATCGCGGGCTACGCCCTGGCGATGATGTGCTTCTGCGTGATCGTGCTCACCAGCCTGGACGACGAGGGCCTGCTGGCCAGTAAGCTCAGCTCGCGCATATACCACCACTACGGCAACTTCATGCTGGGCTTCACGATCTTCTGGTCGTACCTGTCCTTCTCGCCCTTCCTGATTATCTGGAACGGCAACCTGCCCGAAGAAATCGGCTGGTACCTGCACCGCGGCGGAAGCCTGACCATCGTCACGGTGTTTCTCATCGTCTTCGTCTGGTTCGTGCCCATGTGGAGGCTCCTCATGCGCCAGAACAAGACAAACCCGCTCAAGCTGCGCAAGATCGCCATCTACATTCTGGCGACCCGCTTTGTGGACATGTACTGGAATATCGTGCCCTCCTTCGAGAACAACCACGCCACCATCAATATCGCGACGCTGATCAGCACCCTGCTCGGCGTGGCGGGCATTGGCGGCGTCTGGCTGTGGGTGTTTCTCCACGAGTTGAAGAAACGCCCGATTCTCCCGCAGCGGGACCCGCGCGAAGAACTCATGTTCCTCAAAGAAAAGGCCCACAGCCATGCATAATGCCGCCGATCACGATACCGAGAAAAGCGTCAAGGAAGGTTACGAAGTAACCGACATGAACGCGCGCCTCATCGCGTATTTCATTGTGGCCCTCTTTGCGATGTTGTTCGGCGCCGTAATGACGATTATCATCGTCATCCGGGGATTCGACCGGTCGCGCCCCGCGCTGAACGACACGCCGGCGTCCGCCCTCGCCACCCCGGATGTACAGGTGCCGCCCGCGCCGCACCTCCAGGGCGATCCCGTGTCCGACCTCCATAAGGTCCTCGCGGAGAACACAGCTCGCCTGAGCGCCTATGGCGTCATCAGCGAGGAGCCCGGCATGGAGCGCGTGCACATTCCCGTGGAGCGGGCCATGGCGCTGGTTGCCTCGGGCGCCGCGCCATACCGCCAGGAACCGACGATCGCAACCACCGAGCTCGTCGATCCATTCGGAGAAGACGCGCTATGACTCCGTTTAAGGTATATCGCCGGGGGCGCAAGCGCAATGCGCTGCTTCGGGCTTGCGCCGTCGCCCTCGCCGCGGCTTCGGTGCTCTCCGCACCGCGCGCGGGCGCGCAGGCGGTCCCCAAAGATCGGGTCGAGGAAGTGGGGATCGATCCCATCAGTTTTCGTGGGCCGGATCCGCGCGAACGCTTCAAGGATATCAAAATCCAGCAGAACCTCGGCGTGCAGGTCCCGCTTGACCTGGTGTTTCGCAACGAGCGCGATGAGGAAGTGCGCCTGGGCGACCTGATCACCGACAAGCCCGTGGTCCTCTCCCTGGTCTACTACGGCTGCCCCATGCTGTGCACCCTCGTGCTCCAGGGCATGGTTTCGGGCTTCGACGGCCAGCCGGCGGATTTCCAGCTGGGCCGCGACTACACCGTTATCAGCGTGAGCATCGACCCCGCGGAAACCGGCGAACTCGCCTCCGAGAAAAAGGCCAATTACCTCGCCTCGGCCAATCTCCCGGGCGCCGAAGAGCATTGGAGCTTCCTCACGGGGGACGAGGAGTCCATCGAGGCGCTCGCCGAAACCGTGGGTTTCCGGTACTACTACGACGAGACCGCCGGCCAGTATGCCCACGACAGCGGCGTCATGATCCTGACGCCGAAGGGCAAGGTTTCGAGCTACTATCTCGGCATCGAATACATTCCCAGGAACCTCCGCACCGCGCTCCAGGCAGCCGGCGCGAACTCAATCGGCGACTATCTCCAGCAGCCGACGCTTCTGTGCTTCATGTACGACCCGACCAGCGGCACGTATGGCCTGGTAATCATGAGCGTGCTGCGGCTCGGCGGCATATTGACCGTGTTGCTCATTGCCGCCTTCTGGCTGGTGAACTACCTGCGCGGGCGCCGCGCGGTGGATACGGCTGACTATACATCAAGCACTCGCCCGCCCAGCCCGGCAGGCCTCTCTGGAAGCGTGTAAAACGAGATAACGCACCAAACGTTAAGGTGATAACAGGTACGCCATGAATTTTCCGCTGATACCCGAGCAAGCATCGACCTTTGCTCCCAATGTGGACCTTTTGTTCTACACGCTGACGATATTTGTCTCCCTGTTCACAATCGGGGTGACCATTGTGCTCATCGCGCTCGGCATCAAGTTTAAAGCCGAGCCCGGCCGCAAGTCGCAGCACGTCGAGAACATGAAGCTCGAATTGCTCTGGAGCGCCATCCCCGCGGTCATCGCCCTCATCATTTTCGCCTGGGGCGCCGTGCTCTACTACGACTACCGAAACATCCCCGAGAACACGTTGGACATCACCGTGATCGGCAAGCAGTGGATGTGGAAGGTCCAGCACCCGAACGGACGCCGCGAAGTGAACGAGCTGCACGTGCCCGTGAACCAGCCCGTCAAACTCACCATGACGTCCCAGGACGTAATCCACAATTTCTACATTCCAGCGTTTCGCGTGAAGCAGGACGCCCTGCCCGCGGCCTACACCGATATGTGGTTCGAGGCCACTAAGGTGGGCAAGTACCCCTTCTTCTGCGCCGAATACTGCGGCACGGAGCACTCCCTCATGGGCGGCTACGTTACGGTCATGGAGCAGGACGCGTACCAGGAGTGGCTGCAGGGCGGCCCCCCGGTCACGCCGGTCCAGGCCGGCGAAACGCTGTTCCAGCAAATGGGCTGCATGACCTGCCACGACGCCGGGGCCGCGAGCCGCGGGCCCCTGCTGGACAACGCCTTCGGCAATGAAGTCACCCTGCGCGGCGGCGAAAAAGTAGTCCGCAACGAGGAGTATATCCGGGAATCCATCGTGAACCCCTCGGCGAAAATCGTGGACGGCTACGCGCCGCTCATGCCGTCGTTCCCGAACCTGACCGACGATGACATCTTGAACCTCGTGGCGTACATCAAATCCTTGAGCGACGCAAACTAGTAAACGGAATTCCACACATGGCAAACGAAATGGCGCAAACCGCGGACTTTCCCGAACGGGACTATGAACGCCCGGCGGTGCACTACCTGAACTGGCAACAGACGGTCAGCTCCTGGCTCCTCTCCGTGGACCACAAGCGGATCGGCATCCTCTACCTCATCTCCATCAGCATCTTCTTCCTGGTCGGCGGGGCCTTCGCCTCGATCTTCCGGATCGAACTGTTGACCCCCGAGGGCGACCTCCTGCAGGCGGACACCTACAATAAGTTCTTCACCCTCCACGGCGTGGTCATGATCTTCTTCTTCCTGATCCCGTCGATTCCGGCGGTGCTGGGGAACTTCCTGATCCCCCTGCAGATCGGCGCCAAGGACGTGGCCTTCCCCAAGCTGAACCTCCTGAGCTGGTACATTTTCATGACCGGCGGAACGCTCGGCGTCATCATCATTGTCATGGGCGGGCTGGACACCGGCTGGACCTTCTACACGCCGCTGAGCTCCTCCTACGCCAACACCCACGTGTTCCTGGCCGCCCTGCTCGTATTCATCACCGGCTTCTCCTCCATCCTGACCGGCCTGAACTTCCTCGTCACCATCCACAAGATGCGCGCCCCGGGCCTGACCTGGTTCCGGCTGCCCCTCTTCATCTGGGCGCAGTACGCCACGAGCGTCATCCAGATCCTCGGCACCCCCGTGCTGGCCATCACGGTGTTCCTCGTCGGCGTCGAGCGCATCTGGGGCGTCGGCATCTTCGATCCCGCCCTCGGCGGCGACCCGGTCCTCTTCCAGCACATGTTCTGGTTCTACTCGCACCCCGCCGTGTACATCATGATTCTCCCCGGCATGGGCGTCATCAGCGAGATCATCGCCTGCTTCTCGCGCAACCGGGTCTTCGGCTACGAGTTCATCGCGTTCTCCAGCGTGGCCATCGCCATCATCGGCTTCCTCGTCTGGGGCCACCACATGTACGTCAGCGGCCAGGCGATGTATTCGAGCCTGGTGTTCTCGCTGCTCACCATGCTGGTCGCGGTCCCCTCCGCCATCAAAATCTTCAACTGGACCGCCACCCTGTACAAGGGCAACGTCGTATGGGCCACCCCGATGCTCTACGCGATTGGCTTCATCGGCCTGTTCGCCATCGGCGGCGGAACCGGACTCTTCCTCGGGGCCACCGGCATGGACGTGCCCCTGCACGACACCTACTTCGTCGTGGCGCACTTCCACTACGTGATGGTGGGCGGCATGGTGATGGCCTACCTCGCCGGCCTGCATTTCTACTGGCCCAAAATGACCGGGAAGATGTACCCGCAGATCCCCGCGAGCCTGTGCGCCGTCCTCGTGTTCGTCGGGTTCAACTGCACCTTCTTCCCGCAGTTCCTGCTGGGCTGGCTGGGCATGCCGCGCCGCTACCACTCCTACCACCCGGACTTCCAGGTGCTCAACATCCTGTCCACGGCGGGCGCCAGCATCCTCGGCCTCGGCTTTATTATCCCCGGGTTCTACTTCGCCTGGTCGCTTTTCTTCGGCAAGGACTGCGGCAGCAACCCCTGGGGCGCCCGCGGCCTGGAATGGGAAGTGTGCACTTCGCCGCCCGACGCCCACAACTTTCATGAAACACCGGTCGTGACGCAGGAAGCCTACGCGTACACCGGGGAGGAGACCCTCAGTGTCTAGCGCACACGCCAACGCCGAACACAACCCGTATCTGGCGCACCACTTCGAGTCCATCGAACAGCAGGAGGAATCCTGCACGCTCGGAATGTGGCTGTTCCTCGCCCAGGAAGTCATGTTCTTCGGCGGGCTCTTCATGGCCTACGCCATCTACCGCTTCAAGTACTTCGACGCCTGGTTCGCCGGCAGCCAGTCCCTGAGCGTCTGGATCGGCGGCTTCAATACCGTCGTGCTCCTGTTCAGCAGTTTCACCATGGCCATGGGCGTGTACTATTGCCAGGTCGGCAACAGCAAGTGGCTGTTCCGCATGCTCGGCGCCACGCTCGGCCTCGGCATTGCCTTCGTGGTCATTAAGTGGTTCTTCGAGTACCAGCCCAAGATCGCCGAGGGCGTCTTCCCCGGCGCACTCTGGGGCCCCCACGGGCACTACGCCGATCTTGCGCAGGTCGCGAACCAGGGCGGCCTGCAGCTCTTCTTCGTGCTGTACTACATCATGACCGGCATGCACGCGCTCCACATGATCATCGGTTTCGGAATTCTGCTCGTGCTCATGTGGATGGCCAAGCGCGACAAGTTCGGCCCGCAGCGCTACATGCCCATCCTGTTCTTCGGCCTCTACTGGCACTTCGTCGATATCGTCTGGGTGTTTCTGTTCCCCATGTTCTACCTGGTGACCTGATCCAGCGCGCCAAGCAAGAAAGAGTTATTCGCCATGTCCGGACATCACCATATCGTTACCCCCAAGACCTACGGCGCCGTGCTCGTCGGCCTGATGGCGCTCATGATCGCCACCATCCTGGCCGCCCAGGTGCACATCGGGCCGGAAGATCAGCACCTCTATAACCTGGTGCTGGCCCTGGCCATCGCGTTCTGCAAGATGTCGCTCATCATCCTGTTCTTCATGCACGTGAAGTACAGCTCCAACATCACGCGCGTCTTCGCGGCCGCCGGCTTCCTGTGGCTCGTAATCTTCTTTGTACTGTTGTTTTGCGACTACGCCGCGCGCCAGTACGGCATGGATACGCCCATCACGACGAATCCCTATCTGGTGAACTGAAGCGCCCGCCGGGGCGTTACAATACTCTTGCCCGCGCGCCTGGAAATGGCGCGCGGGCTTTTTCTATCCTGATGGCGCGGCCATTACACGCGGAGGCCCTGTCTCGTCCCGCGTGTCGTATACCGGGAGGTCTTGTGCCAGTAAAGCGACGCGTAATTGGGAACCTGATGGCGCTCGTCTCGGCGCTGCTCCTCGTGAACGCCGCCTGCCGCCCGGCGCCCGCCGCCGCCATCCCCTGGCGCCCGTCGTATCCCCTCGCCTTCGAAGAGGCCCGCGAGCAGGGCCGGCCTCTGCTGCTCTATTTTCAAGCCGGCTGGTGCGGAATCTGCCGCGATGTCGAAGTCCGGGCGCTTACCAATCCCGAAGTCGCCGCCGCCGCCGCCGCCGCCGTGCCGGTTAAGATCGATATCGACCAGGAGCCAAGGATCGCCGAACGTTTCGGCGTGGACGCCATTCCGGCCTGGATAATTGTGCCGCCAGATGGCGCCGCGCCCGCGCGCCTCGGGGGCCGTGTGGAAGCGCGGGACTTGCTCGAATTCATTCGTCAAGCCGCCGGCGCCAGTGATCCCGTCCCGTGAACCAGTTCCCGCACCCGATCGCGCCGGAAGCGCTTCCCGCGCCGCCGCCCGGGGCCATCCACACCTGGCGATTCCCGCTGGATCTGCCGGAGAGCGTCCAACCCGGCCTGCGTGCCCTGCTCGACGATACCGAGCGCGCCCGCGCGGATCGCTTTTACCGGCGCATCCACGGGGACCGGTTTACCGCCGCGCGCGCCACGCTCCGGCGCGTGCTTGCGGCCTGTACCGGCGTTCCGCCCGTTGCGATTCGCTTCGGGGTTCAGGCGCGGGGAAAGCCGTACCTCATCGCGCCGGAGTCCGATATCCGGTTTAATCTGAGCCACTCCGGCGACCAGGGGATTATCGCCGTCGCGCGCGGGATAGAGGTGGGCGTGGATATCGAGGGCATTCGGGAGAACGATTCACTCCCCAAGATCGCGCGCCGATATTTCGCGCCGCCCGAATACGAAGCCCTGCAAGGCCTGCCGGAATCCGACCGGGAGGCCGCGTTCTACCAGTGCTGGACCGCCAAGGAGGCCCTCATCAAGGCCTGGGGTCTCGGGCTCCATGCGCCGCTGGACCGCTTCGCCGTGGAAGTGGCGCCGGGTCGAACCCGCCTGTGCGCCATGGACATCCCGGGTTTCGACCCCGCCGCCTGGGACGTCCAGGCCGTATCCGCCGGTGCGGGTTTCGCCGCCGCACTCGCCTGGGAAGGCCCCGAGGTGACCATTGTCTCCAGATGCCTCGACCCGAGCCTCCGCCCGATGTAATTCGACCGGCCCCGTGCGCCAGGGCAATCGCATTTAAACTCGATCTCGGTATATGGGCGTAAACCTGAGTCGATTTGGAACCTTGAATCAACGATAGTGAGCGTGTTGGAGCGCCGGCATCTGTGCCGGCAAGGTCAGGGATTCGCCGCAGGCGAAATGCCAGCGCTCCAACACGCGCCCGTTATAACATTGAAGGTGGTTCATGTGGCGCTCGGCTCGAGTTGGAAGCTCAAATGCGATTGCCCTGCCCGTGCGCCGACGCGAATCCCAAAAGTGCGTAATCTGTGCTATACTGCGCTTTTCCCGTGGTGTGCGGAACGGGGAGCAGACCAATCCACGGCGGAAGCAGCCGTATCGCCGCCTCCCAACCGTGGGGTCCAATATGAGGGGTTTATTTCCATGGCGCATATTCTCGTAGTGGATGACGAGCCGCAGGTGCGCACCATGCTGGTGTTGACCCTGCGCCAGGCCGGATACACCGTAAGCGAAGCGGATGACGGTGAGGCCGCCTTGCGCATTATCGGGCATGGCCAGATCGATCTCGTGGTGCTGGATCTCATCATGCCCGGAAAAGAGGGCCTGGAGACGCTGACGGCGTTGCGGCGCGGTAACCAGCACCCCTACGTTATCGCCGTATCCGGCGGTGCGCGGAGCATGGACGCGGATTTTCTCCCTATCGCCGCCAAACTCGGGGCCCATGCGACGCTCAAGAAACCGTTCGACAATGATGTCCTGCTGGACAGAATCCGTGTCTTGCTGGGTGAAGCGGCGGATTGACCCGCTCCCGCGCCCGGGAAGACTCCGCCTCGATCGGTAACGCCTCAGCCGAATGAAGTTCCGAAGTCTCCATGGAATTGTCCGCCCTGCGTGCGCGTGGAACCTTTTTCCGCAGGACGGGATTATAGAAGGATAAGTAGTCGCGGATTCTCGCACATGTGCGAGGCGGCATTCTGTTCTAAAGTATTGACGGCAAATGAGTTGGCATTCTGGTAAATGGCGTCGGGTTGCGGAATTTGGACGCGCGTTGGGCTTTGAGGCGCGATGCGTTCCGAGATCCAGCCCCGATCCAGGTCCAATGTGGAACGAGATTAAGGATGGGTCCTGATGCGTAAGTTTTCTCTCCCGCAGATTGCATTGCGAAGCAACGATACCCCCGCCGCCAGCCCGTGCAGCGGTCCGAGCCGCCGCGCCTTTCTCAAGGTCGGGGTCCTGGGCGGGCTCGGACTTACGCTGGGCGACTATTTTCAGCTCCAGGCCCAGGCCCAGGGCGCGGGCCCGAAAGCCGAATCGGCCATCTTTATCTTCCTGTCCGGCGGCATGTCCCATATCGACACCTTCGACCCCAAGCCCTACGCCCCCATCGAATACCGCGGCGAGTTGGGCACGGTGAAGACCAACACCGGCGAATATTTCGGCGGGCAGTTGCAACACCTCTCCAAAGTGGCGGATAAGCTGGCCGTCATTCGTTCCATGAGCCACGGCGAGGCGGCGCACGAGCGCGGGCAGCATAACATGCTCACCGGATACCGCCCCAGCCCCGCGATCCAGTACCCGAGCTTCGGTTCCGTGATTTCACACAAGCTCGGCACCCGCAACAACATCCCGCCCTACGTCAGCATCCCCTCCGCGGACAACCCGTATTACGGCACGGGCTATCTCAGTTCGGCCTTCGGCGCGTTTTCCGTGGGCGGCGAGCCGAACAACAAGAATTTCCAGGTGCGCGACCTGAACCTGCCCAACGGCGTCACGCCGGAGCGCCTCGAAGGCCGCAAGACCCTGCTGGCGGCGGTCGACAGCCATTTCAACGCCCTGGAGAGCAGCGACGCGCTCGGGGCCATGAACTCGTATTACCAGCGTGCCTACGATCTCATCAGCTCCCAGAACGCGCGCGAGGCGTTCGACGTTTCCGCCGAGACCGACGAAATCCGCGACGAATACGGGCGGCACGCCTTTGGCCAGCGCCTCCTGCTCGCCCGGCGGCTCGTCGAGGGCGGCGCGCGCTTCGTCACCGTGAGCGACGGCGGCTGGGACATGCACCAGGGCATCAAGAAAGGCATGGAGAACCGGTTCCCGCCGGTGGACCAGGGCCTCGCGACGCTGATCACCGACCTGGACCGGCGCGGGCTCCTCGCTTCCACCCTGGTAATCCTCGTCACCGAATTCGGGCGCACCGCCAAGCTGAACAAGGACGGCGGGCGCGACCACTGGCCCAAGGCCTTCAGCGTCGCCCTGGCGGGCGGCGGCATGAAGGGGGGCATTATCCACGGCGCCACCAACGCCCAGGGCACCGAGCCCTCCGAGGGCCTCGTGGGGCCGGCGGATCTGGGCTCGACCATTTTCACGCAGCTGGGTATTGATCCCACCGAGCGGCTCATGAGCCCCGGCGGGCGGCCGATCGATATCGTGCGCGGCGGCCAGGTCATCCAGAACATTCTGGCCTAGGAACCGCACCCCGAACCGATGGGACGATTGATGATGCGCAAGGTAGTATGGATCCGCGCGGCGCTGGCTCTCGCGATGGCGATCGCGCCGGCGGCCATGGCGGTGTCCCCGTCACTCGCCACGGTAATCCCCCGCGGCATCCCCCGCGGCGCCGAGACCGAAGTGTCGCTCGTGGGGAACAACCTGGCCGACGCCGTGGACGTACTCTTCCACGACGCGGGCATCGAGCTGGTCTCGATCACGCCCCAGGAAGACGGCAAGAAGGCCACCGCGGTGTTCCGCGCCGCGCCCGACTGCCCCACGGGCACGCACGGCCTCCGCGTCCGCACCCGCACCGGCGTGACCGACCTCAAGCTCATCAGTGTCGGCGCGCTCAATGAAGTCGACGAAGTCGAACCCAACAACCGGCCCGGCGAGGCGCAGGAAGTGGCCCCCGGTACGACCATCAATGGCGTTGTCGCCTCCGAGGACGTCGATTACTTCGCGGTGACGATGAATCCCGGCGACCGGATCGCCGTGGAGGTCGAGGCGCTGCGCCTGGGGGATACCCTGTTCGACCCGAAGCTCCGGCTCTTCGGGCCCGAGGGCCACGAGCGGGTGTCGGAAGACGACACGCAAATGTTCCGCCAGGACGCGGGCTTCGTGTATACCGCCACCGAGACCGGCGTCCACCATATCGCCATCAGCGAAGCGGCCTACGGCGGCGGCGGGAATTACCACTACCGGCTGCATATCGGCCATTTCCCGCGCCCCCTCGCGGTGACGCCGATCGGCGGCGCGCCCGGATCGGAAATAACCGTGCGGTGGCTGGGCGACGATGGCATCGCGGAGCAGGCGGTGGCCTTGCCCGAAGACGCGCACGGCACCATTCAGCTGGCCGCGCACACCGAAGCGGGCGTATCCCCAACGCGAATTCCGTTCCGCGCGACGCCTCTGCCCGGCGTGCGGGAGGCCGAGCCCAACAATACCATCGCCGAGGGCACGCGGGGCGCGGTCGCCGGCGCCTTCGACGGCGTGATCGGCGAGCCGGGGGATATCGACTTCTACACCTTCGAGGGCAAGAAAGATCAGACCTTCGAGTTCCGCGTCTGGGCGCGCGAATTGGGCTCGCCGCTCGACAGCGTCCTCGTGGTCTACAAGCCCGACGGCGGCGCCCTCGGCAGCGACGACGACGCCGCCAACGTGGACAGCAGGCTTCGCGTCACGTTCCCCGAGGATGGCGTTTACGCGCTCTCCGTTCGCGACCACCTGCGCCGTGGCGGCGAAACCTTCGCCTATCGCGTCGAAGCCACGCCGGTCGAGCCATCGCTGAGGCTCACCCTGCTGGAAAACCGCCCCGCCACCTCCGTGATTCCCCAGGGGAACTTCACCTACCTGCTCGCCAACGTGTCGCGCTCCGATTTCGACGGCCCGATCAAGGTGGAGCTGCTCGGCCTGCCCGAGGGCGTCACAGCCAGCAGTCCCGTCATTCCGGCGGGCCAGGCCCAGATGCCCATCATCATTCAGGCAACGCCCGAGGCCGCCCTGGCCGGCGCGCTCGTGGATGTGCGCGGAGCCCTTCAGGAGGAGGGCAGCACGCTGAACGGCGGGCTGGAGCAGGAAGTCCGGCTCGTTCAAGGCAACAACGACACCACCTTCTTCGGGCGCATGGTGGATCGCCTGGCGCTCGCCGTCAGCGAGCCCGCGCCCTTCAGCGTCGAGATCGTGCCGCCCCCGGTACCCACCGTGACCAACACGCACCGCATGCTGACCGTTCGGGCCACCCGCGCCGAGGGCTTCACCGGCGATATCGAGCTCATGTTCCCCTGGCTGCCCGCGGGCATGGGCGGCGGCACCGCCAAAATCCCCGGCGACCAGACCGAAACCCAGATCCGCCTGGAAGTGCGCAACGGCACGGCCATCGAGACCCACGATCTCTTCGTCGCGGCGACCGGCGGCGGCTACCAGCTCTGCTCGCCTCCGGCCCCCGTGGAAGTGCAGGAGCCCTGGGTGAACTTCACGCTTGCGTCCGTGGAAACGGAAAAGGGCAAGCCGGTGGAGTTTGTCGTGGGCCTGGAGCAACGCACCCCCTTCGAGGGGACCTTCAAGGCCAACCTCGTCGGCATGCCCAACGGCATTACCGCCGAGCCGCTCGATTTCACCAAGGACACGGCGGAGCTCAAGTTCACGCTGAACGTGGCGGAGGACGCGCCCCACGGCAAGTTCGAATCGCTGATGGTGGACACCGTGATTTCCAATGACCAGGGCGAGATTATCCACCGCAGCGGCACGGGCGCGCTGAAGGTGTACGAACCGCTGCCCCCGGCGCTGCAGGCCGCCACGCCGCCCCCGGCGGAGCCCAGGCCCGACGAGCCCGAGCGCAAGACCCGGTTCCCCGCAACCTGATCAGACCATCGCGGATCGCGGCAATCCCGCGCGCGAAAACGAGACGAGACAGGATGAGCAGTATGAAAACAACCTGGAAATGTCTGCTGGCCCTTTGCGCCGCCTTCGGCGCTTCGGCGGGCGCCCAGCAGCTGGCCGTATATCCGAGCGAAGTGACGCTGAACAACGCGCACGACGTCGAGCGCCTCGTGGCCGTTCTCACGCGCCCCGACGGCGTCACCGTGGACGTCACGCCCGAAGTCGCGGTGCAGTTCAGCGCCGAAAACGTGGCGGCGTGGGGCGAGGACCTGAAGCTCTATGCGGCGGGCGACGGCGAGGCCTCCCTGACCGTGACCCACGGCGATCTCTCCGTCCAGCTGCCCGTGAAGGTCGAGAATTCCGGCCTCACGCCCCCCAAGACCTTTTCCAACGACGTGCTGCCCGCCCTCATGCGCGCCGGCTGCAACACCGGCGGCTGCCACGGCAGCGCGCAGGGGAAAAACGGCTTCCGCCTGAGCCTCTTCGGGTTCGACCCGCAGTTCGACTACATCAGTCTGACCCGCGACCAGCGGAGCCGCCGGATCAACGCCGCGCTGCCCGAAGAGAGCCTCATGCTCCTCAAGCCGCTCGGCAAGGTGGACCACGAAGGCGGCACGGCGCTCGAAGAGGGCGGCGGCGTACACGAGACCCTGCTCCAGTGGATCAAGGAAGGGACGCAGCCCGACCCGGAAGATCTGCCGGGATTGTCGGGCATCCAGATCTATCCGCGCGAAGCCGTGCTCGAAGGCCAGGGCGCCAACCAGCGCTTCGTCGTCATGGCGAACTACGACAACGGAACCACCCGCGACGTCACCGATGTCGCCGTGCTCAGTTCCAGCGACGAGCTCACCCTGAATATCGACGGCGCCGGCCTCTCCACCGCCGGCAACAAGGGCGAAGTCTACGTGATGGCCCGCTTCGGCACCTTCGCGGTGGTCTCCAAGGCCATCGTGATCGACCAGGGCGCGAATGTCGCCTGGCCGGAGGACGCCGTCGCGCGCAACTACATCGACGGTCACGTCTTCGACAAGCTCAAGAAACTCCGCGTGCCCCCGGCGGAGCTGTGCAGCGATCAGGTCTTCGTGCGCCGCGCCTATGTCGACATCCTCGGCACGATTCCCACCTCCGAAGAGACCGAGGCCTTTCTGAACGATGCCGATCCGGAAAAGCGCGCGAAACTCGTGGACACGCTCCTGGAACGCCCCGAGTTTTCCGATCTGTGGGCCATGAAGTGGGCGGAAGTGCTCCGCGTCGCCGAAATCCCCAATGTGCTCGATCGCAAGGGCATGCACCGCTACAACGACTGGCTTCGAGCCGTCATCAGCGCGAACGAGCCGCTCGATCAGGTCGTGCGCGAACTCCTGAGTGCGGAGGGCGGCAACTTCACCAATCCCGCTTCCAATTTCTACCTTATCGAGCGCGACCCGGCCATCATGGCGGAAAACGTCGCCCAGGTCTTCATGGGGATCCAGATTTCCTGCGCCCAGTGCCACAACCACCCCTTCGAGCGCTGGACCATGGACGACTACTACTCCTTCGCCGCGTTCTTCGCCCAGGTCGGCCGAAAAACCTCCAGCGATCCGCGCGAGACTATCATTTTCAACAGCGGCGGCGGCGAGGTGAAGCACCTCAACACCAACCAGAATATGGCGCCGAAGTTCCTCGGCGGAGACACCCCCGATGTCAAGGGCAAGGACCGTCGCGCCGTGCTCGCGGACTGGATGACGTCGCCGGAGAACCCGTGGTTCTCCAGGAACATCGCCAACCGCGTCTGGGCGCACTACTTCGGCGCCGGAATCGTGGATCCACCGGATGATGTCCGTGTGACGAATCCGCCCACCAACCCGCAGCTGCACGACGAACTCGGCGCCAAGCTGGTCGAATACGACTATGACCTGCGCAAGCTCGTGCGCGATATCTGCAACTCTTATACGTACCAGATGTCCACGCGCCCGCGGGATCCGGACAACCACGACGCGCGCAATTTCTCGCACGCGCAAGTGCGTCGGCTGACCTCCGAGCAGATGCTCGACGCGATCGTCAAGGTCACGGGGAACGACGTGAAGTTCCGGAACCTCCCGAAGGGATCGCGCGCGGTGCAGGTCGCGGGCGGCAACAGCGGCGTCTACTTCCTCGAAGTCTTCGGGCGCCCCTCCCGCGAGACGGTCTGCACCTGTGAGCGCCGCAACGAGCCGAACCTGGCGCAGTCGCTGCACCTGATCAACGGCGACACCATCGACAGCGCGATCAAGGGCAAGGGCGGCCTCCTCGATTCCCTGCTGGCGGCGGAAACGCCCCCGGCGGAGATCATCGACCGGCTCTACCTGGCCGCCGTCTCCCGGAAGCCCAGCGAAGAGGAAAAGAACCAACTCAACGCCTACGTGGACGCCGCGGAAAACAAGCGCGAAGCCCTCGAAGACGTTTTCTGGACGATGCTGAACGCCAAGGAGTTCATCTTCAATCACTGATTCCGGTCCGGGTTCGCCCGGGCTGTACAGCGCACGAAACAAAAGCGCCGGCCCGATCCCGCCGGCGTTCGCGAAGGAGCCAATACCATGAAACGAAGCCTCTATCACCTCACCCGGCTGATCGCCCCGGCCCTGATCCTGGCGGCGGGCCTGGCCGCGCCCCGCGCCATTGCCGAGGACGCGCCCGCCGAGCCCAACCTCGACGCCGTGCTGACGGACCTGGCCAAGATCGGCCCGGACCAGCTGGTGGCGCACGTCGAGGCCCTGCGCAAGCAGGTGGGCGATCTCAAGGCCGAGGCCGAAGCCGCCACCAAGCGCGCCGCCGAGCTCGAGGCGCAGTCCGCCGCCGTGAAGCAGCGCGTGGAGACCATCGAGAAGTTCATGGCCGCCGTGACTGCATCCATGGCGCCCGCCCCCGAGGCGAAGCCCGAGGAAGCCCCCGCGCCCGAGGCCAAGGCCGAGGCGGCGCCGGAGGAAGCCAAGCCAGAACCTGCGCCGGAAGCCAAGGCGGAGGCCGCGTCCGAACCCGCGCCCGAGGCGGCGGCGGGTTGATGAAGCGCACTGCATTCAGGCTCGATTCCAGCCGTACGACTTGAGAACAGGATGAAGCGATGATCAACCAGAAACGATATACCGGGCTGCGGCTCCTTGTTTGCTTTGCCCTGGCGGCGGGCACGTTCCCGGCGGCGCACGCGCAGGACGCGCCCGCCCCGGACGCGGCCATTTCCAACCTGCTCAAGCAGGACCCCGCCGCCATCGTGGCCAAAGTCAAGGAAATGAAGGCCGCCACCGCCCAGCAGGACGCCGAGGCCGCCGAGCTGCGCAAAAAGGCCGAATCCCTGACGAACCAGGCCACCGACCTGGAAGCCCGCGTGGACAAGCTCCTCGGCCACGTCAAGGCGCTCGCCGAGAAGTTCAACATGGCGCCACCCGCGCCCCCGGCCGCCATGGCGGAGTCTGGCGAAATGAAGACCGCCGCCGCGCCCGCGGACGAAACGCCCATGACGAATTTCGCCGAGCACGTCAAGCCTATCTTCGAGGCGCGCTGCTTCCGCTGCCACAACGCCGACAGCGCCAAGGGCGGCCTCAATCTTGCGCTCCACGCCACCGCTCTCGAAGGCGGCAGCTCGGGCAAGGTCATCGTCCCCGGCGACCCGGACGGCAGCCGCATTCTCGCCCTCGTCATGCAGACCGAGGAACCCGTCATGCCGCCCTCCGGCGATCCGCTCAAGCCGGAAGAGATCGACACGATCCGCCGCTGGATCGCCGATGGCGCCCCCGCCGACAGCAAATCCAAGCGCATGGCGAAAAAGAAGACGGACACGGCGGAGGATGGCCCGGTTTTCGTGGCCGCCTCGTTTGACGGCCCGCCGCCCATGCCCGAAGCCGCCTATCCCGCGCCCCACACCCTGCCCGGACGTGGCGTCGTCGCGCGCGCCGTCGACACCAGCCCGCGCGCGCCCCTTATGGCCGTGGGCGCCGATCGGCAGGTCCTCGTATACAACTCAGACACCAACGATCTTTTCGGCGCGCTGCCCTTTCCCGAGGGGGACATCTACACCCTCACCTTCAGCGTCAACGGCGAACTCCTCCTCGCAGCCGGCGGCCAGGAAGGCGACATGGGCATCAGCGTCCTGTGGGACATCCGCACGGGCGAGCGCAAGGGAACCTACGGCCAATACTACGATACCGTGCTCGCCGCCGATATCAGCCCCGACCACCGCATGATCGCCCTGGGCGGCCCGAACCGCAAGGTCCGGGTCTATTCGGCGGAGACCGGTGAAGAGATCTACAGCCTCGACAAGCACAACGACTGGATCCAGGCCGTGAAGTTCACGCCCGACGGCGAAGTCCTCGCCTCGGCGGACCGCGGCGGCGGCATGTACTTCTGGCAGGCCGCGAACGGGCGCGAGGTCGAACAATTGCGCGGGCACGACGGCGGCATCAACGCCCTGGCCTACACCGCAGACTCCACCGTCATGGCCTCCGTTGGCGACGACGGCACCGTCCAGCTCTGGGACACCTGGAAATTCAGCCGCATTCGCAGCTTCAAGGCGCACAACCAGCCCGCGCTCTATGTCGACATCAACCCCGACGGCCAGATCATCACTGCCGGCGCCGATCGCCAGATCAAGATCTGGGGCCAGGACGGCAAGGAGCAGAAGTCCTTTGAGGGCAGCGGCGACTGGGTCTACGCGGCCTGCTTCGCCGTAAACAACCGCGCCGTCGGCGGCACCTGGGCCGGCAACGTCATCCTCTGGGATTCCGCCTCGGGCGAAGAGATCGCCAAAGTCAGCACCAACCCCAGCCCCGAGCAGGTCGCGGCCAACCAGGCCGCCGCAGAGAAGGTCGCCAAAAACGAAGCCGGCAACTGATCCGACCCCACAAGCCATGCACACACGGCCGCCCCTTCCCGCGCGAAGGGGCGGCCGTTTTCTTGTGGCTTGGTAAGAAGGGCCTGCTTCAGGACTACAGCCTCAAACCGGCGCGGTAGCACTCGCCTGCGCATAACGAAACCGGCCGCTTCTCCCTGGGGAAAAGCGGCCGGCGGGGTATACGGGGCGTCGTTCGTGCTCAGCACACCTGGGCGGCGTCAGAATTGAAGGTAAGTTATTCCGAAACGCGGGGCTCTTGCCTCTCGTCGTGTATTGGGTGGAAATGGATTCCTGAATCGAACCATTGACAAAAAGAAAAAACTACGGCAGAATAGAGCTGCGGATACAGCGGCGCTTATTGAGGTTGGAATAAGGTACGACGGGAGGTCTCCAATGGCGCGCACAGTCAATGCTTGGGTTCTAGTTATCTCAATGTCCGTTTGGGGTGTCGTGGGCAGTATAGACGTAGCCGCTCAGCCTGCCATTCATTGTTTTCAGTCTACATATGATTTTGGTGAGTTGTACAGCGATGAGCTTGTATCTCATCAGTTCGTGCTTCAAAACAGCGGTTACGATGTGCTTGAAATCCTTCAGATTAACCAGCATTGCAGTTGCGCTACTGCAGAACTAAGTACGCGCCTAATAGCGCCGGGTGAAAGTGCGCTGCTTACTGCGCTGCTAGATCTTCACGGGCGTTCTGGCGATCAGCGCGTCAAGTATTCGGTTCAGACTAATGACCCGAAAATGCCTCATTTGGAACTGGCACTGGTCGGGCGCGTGACGCCGCTGTTGAGCCTCGATGCTCCAGAGTTGGACTTTGGAACTGTACGCCACGGCGAGAATCGCGCACAAAATGTCATCCTGCGTGCTGCCCGAAGCGAGATTGAGATTGGTGTTAAGGATATTCATGTCCCCCCATCGGTCCCCTGTCGCGTTACGTTTTCAACGCTCAGAACCGGTGCGATGGAGATTGTTGTCGAGGTGGAGAGTACCCGCACGTGCGGTTATTTCGGTGGAGAAATAGAAATTCATGTAGATCGCCCGCGAGAGCAGTTTGTGTCCTTGGCGGTATCAGGCGAGGTTTTACATTCCGTGCGAGTCCGGCCGTCCACCATTCGCCTATGTGCCACACGAAATGCTGGCGGCGTGAGCCCGCCGGTATTTCTCCGCGTGGAACCTGGAACGATAGACCGCTTTTCCATAGTCGGGATAACACTCCCGGATTGCGATGTGGCTTGGGAGGTGTTTCCCGATGGGTCAGGAGGCTACATCGTGCAACTTGACAAGCTTCCTCCCGCGAAAGCGTTGGCCGGCAAGGCCGTAGTCTTGGAAATTGATATTGATGGGGAGGCGCGTATCTCGGTCCCATTCGAAATCGCTTCACGCGATCAGTAAATGGAATTCGATTGATTGTTAGAATTGATGTTTAACGAGGTAATTTTACTCGAGGGGCCATAGACCAGAAAGGAGTACTGAGGTATGTTACGGAAAACTTTTAAAGTGGTTATTCTAGGTATGGGGTTGATGGCGATTGTTACCGCGGTTGAAACGGTGCCTGCCGGAAT
This sequence comes from Candidatus Hydrogenedentota bacterium, assembly GCA_019637335.1. NCBI lineage: Bacteria > Pseudomonadati > Candidatus Hydrogenedentota > Candidatus Hydrogenedentota bacterium. Next base: position 64,878 of record JAHBVV010000024.1, read on the forward strand.
TCCGGATTGTCCAACGCGGTATTGCGATGAGTCTTTTGCTGTGGTTCGACTTGGGACTAACATTGAGGATTTTGCTCCCATCTATGATATTCCTATCAGAGAATTATACGGAGTATGCGCGGAGGATACCTGCTGTAATTCTTATCAGTGTAGTGTTCAAGTGCCAGAGGGAGAGGTTGACGCTGGCATGTATTCGTGTGACGTGGGAGCACTCACCCTTTCACTGCCCATTGGTTTTGCGGTGAGCGGCTCTTCGAATTTGACACTCAACGGCGACCCGACGGTATCCGTGCCAGCGAGTATGGTGTCGTATACTATCGGGAATTGCTCAAAGATTGGACTCGAGATTGGGGCGGTCTACCAAAATACTATGAGGTCTTTTGATGCAAGGCTTATTTGTTCCGAGGATGGTGAAGAATGCGAGGAGATCGATTTCACCGGATGGGAGAGCGTAACAACTTTGGTGGTCGTTCCGGGGTCGCTCGGGGACAACGGACATCCGTTCTCGGGTGGTTGCGGCGGGCAGAACCCTAACCCATGCGCGGATCCGGCGAACAATACATGTCCGAACTAATTCGGTCAATTCACGGAGTGTTAACCATTATGAGAAGCCATCGGGCCCCACGGGAAGCGGATTATTTTGTCATCCGGATTGCGATTCTCATTTGTTGCTTGTGCCACATCCCGTTCTCCACGAAAGCATTTGGCGCGGACATTGCCAGACCAACCAGTGGAGGATATGGCGGTCGCTTCATGGAAATGAGCATACGCGAGTTGGAAGCGGCGGCTGTGGCGGCGGTGGAGGAGGGCCGGGATCCGAAAATGCCGCTGAGCCGCATGCTGTCCCTGTCGCACCAGGACGAGGAATCGGCGCGGTCCTACCTGGAGAGCATGGAACGGATCTCCGACCTGTTGCCCGCGGACGAGCAGTACTGGGAAGCCCGGCTGGGCATGGCGCGGGCTGCGGAGTATCTGAACGATCACGAATACGTGGACCGTATATTCGGCGAACTGGTTGCCCGGGATCCCGCCCTGGAAACGGCAGCCGGTCGCTCGGCCTATTACAACCACGCCCGCTCCATGTTCCAGCGCGGAGAGCGGGAGGAGGCCATCGCTCGATACCGAAAGGTGTGGGAAGTTTCCGCGCGTTATTCGGCGGAGGAGTTCGCGCTGTTCGGCAGGCAATTGGGCTCCGCATACGCCACGAACGGGGACTGGGAGAATGCCGTGGAGATACTTCCCGCAGTCCTCGGCCCCCTGGACAACGAAAAAAACTTCATCGTTACCCTGACGCTCGCGAATGCCTATGTTGAGCTCGAGCGCTTCGACGAGGCGGCGAAGCTATTTCGCCAGTTGTACAATTTTCGGAAGAAGATTGACGCGACAGACCCGGACCACCCCATACAGAACCTCGGCGAGTTTTACACGGCCAACCGCCTGGAAGCTCGGATGGAATGGGCGGAGATGGGGCGCGAAGGCCAGCAACACCGGCTGGCGGCGGCGGAACGGGCCGCCCGGGAGGCCGCAGCGGCGGAGACGCGCGAAGGCGCCGATGCAGCCGAAGAGCCACCGGCCCTCGCCCCCGAGGTCGCGCCCGCCCCGGTGGACAGCCCGGTGCCCACGCCCGAATCCCCGTCGGTGGAAGCGAAGTCCCGCGCGGTGTACGGGTGGGGCGGCGCGCTTGCGCTCGTTATGGTAGCCGCGGCCCTGGGCCTCAAGCTGGCGCGGTAGCACTCGCCTGCGCATAACGAAACCGGCCGCTTCTCCGTGGGGAAAAAGCGGCCGGCGGGGTATACGGGGCGTCGTTCGTGCTCAGCACACCTGGGCGGCGTTCTGCCGGAAGGCGTCCAGCACCCAGCTCGACAGGATCGCCATGGTGTGCTTGCCGCGGTGGTCGGCCTGGAGCCCCACGCGGAAGGTCTCGCTGGCGTGATCCGGCTGGCACCAGACCACATGCGCGGGAAACGACAGATGACGGTCCCCGGCGGGCACGGGGATGCGCACCAGCGTCTGCGGCTTCAGGTAGCGGCGGGTCGTCAGGCACAGGCCCCCGTAGCTCACGTCGGAGACGACGCCCTCGCCCAGCACGCCGGCCCCGCTGTGAAACTTGGCGGGGGCGCTGAAGGCGATGCGCGTGAATCTGCGGGTGTCCTGTTCGACGGTGGTGCTCATGATCGGGTCCTTTACTGCTACCGGTAACCGCCCCCATGCATACTGTGCCGCGCGCTCCGCAAGCGGTTACACTCAATATATCCGCAGCGCCAATCTTCCTGTGTCAGCGGGTCCGTGCCGGATTTCCGTCATAAAAGAAGTCGCCGGCGCACGGGTGGCGGCGCCGGCGCTATCGGATCAACGAATGGGAAGGCCTATTGGGAGACAATCATGACGGTCGTTTCGCCGTCCGCCTTCCCCAGGGTATAGCTGAGCTGCCGCTCGTCCTTGGAATACGACACGATCTCCAGTTCGCCCGCCTGCGACATGGACTGCGTCTCCGTCCAGCCCTGGCCGGTTGCGCCGGACTTCACAAACGCGGAGACTTCCGCCAGGGGCGTGGCGGTCATGCCCTGGACGACGATGCCTCCCGCGCCTTCCGCGGTGGAGCTTTGCACGACGCTCCACGTCACCCCTTCGGGCACGGGAACGTCCGCCGGGAAGTTCGCCGGCAACGCGACGGATTCGCCCGCCTCGAACTGGACCTCGGCCCCGCTGCCATCGGCGCCCTGGAAGCGGATGCTGCCGCCTTCGGCGTCGATTTCGACGTTGCCGCCGTTGGGCATGTTCGCCTCGATAATCGCCTCGCCCGCCTTCTCGGCGGCCTTACCGCATCCGGCGGCGAACAGGGCCAGCAGGCAGGCCAGCGCGTTCAGGCGCATGCTGTTACGTTTCATGGGGGTACTCCTTTTTCTCAGGGTAGATGACAAAAGGCCCCGATCGGCCGCGCCCGCCGCATGGGGACGCCCGAGCCGGGGCCGGGTATGCTATCGCAAGCGGACGGGGCCTTGTCAGCCGTCGCCCAGTTCGCCGATGTAGACGTTCGCGCCGCCGGTAACCACGATCTGGATCTGCTGGCCCTCGGTCGTGATCTTCATGCTTTTCACGTCGAAATTGTCGGGCAGCAATACGATCGACTCGATGTTGTCCCGCGGGACGAGCGCCGCGCTCCGGTGCTTGTCGATCTGCACATTGTTCGGCTGGTTCCGGGCGATCAGGACGCCGATGGCCTCCATGACCACCCAGTAATCACTGAACGCCGTCACCTTGCCCACATACGACAGCGGACGCTGCTCGTGAAAGTTCCGCTTCAGCTTCACCCGCACGATCTTGTCTTTAATCATGATGCTTCTCCTTGGCGGTTGCACAGGCCCCCGCGCGGGCGCACGGTTTCGAAGCCGCGCGCCGCGCCGGTTCTATTCGTGACGCCAGTACAGGCGCTTGTACGCTTCCATGCGGCGCTCGAACTGCTTGAACGCGGCCGTTTCCTCGTCCACATCCCCCGCGGCCTCGTCCGCCGCCTCGCCACCTTCGTCCGCGGCTTCCGGGTAGTCCGCCGTGCTCGTGGAGAACGCGTGCAGGATCATCGGGGATACCGGCGGGCTCGTAATCGTCGCGAGTTGGAGGCCATCCTCGCTGAAGGCGACCTGCTCCGGCAGCGCCACCTGCACGTCCGCGCCCACCGCCGCGTCGTTCAGCGTGAGTATCTGCACGCCCGCGGCGGTGTCCCAAATCTTGAAGGAGCGATCGGCGCTCCCGGTCACCAGGCGCTCGCCGTTCGGGCTGAAATCAAGGTGCGACACGGCGCCCGCGTGGCCGCGCATGACCGCCGCCGGTCTAAGCGAATCCGCGGCCCAGATGGCCGTTACGCCGTTCCGGTCGCCCGTCGCCAGTAGCGATCCGTCGCGAGAGAAACGCGCGGAGACGATCTCGTTCTCGTGCCGCCGCACCGGCTCGGTGCGGGAGTTGTCCGCCAGGTTCCAGTACGAAACCGATCCCCCTTCGACGAGCTTGTCCGGGCGGTCGGCCTGGCAGATCAGGATGCGGCCGGCTTCCGGCGTGAAGTGCGGTGAAACGCTGCTTACCTGCGCGATGTCGATGCTCGCGGGTTCGCCCGATCCGTCCAGCGACAGGTGCAGCGCGGTTACGGCGCTGTCTTCGCCGCGCAGCCCGGCGGCGAGCCGGGATCCGTCCTCGCTGATCGTGTAGCTGCCCAGCGTCTTGCCGTCCATGGCCGCCAGGCCCGCCAACACGGAGACTCCATCGCCGCCGCCCGTCTCGAAGCGGATCAAATCGCTTCCAGTATAAACGAGGACAGCCGCGTCCCCATGGATCGCATGGACGGCCTGCGTGCGGGTCTGGCCCGTGCCAAAGGAGAACTGCTCCTCGCCCGTCGCCACATCCCACGCGTGCAGCATTTCGGCGTTCCCGTTCCAGACCACCGCGATCAAGAGCGTTCCCGCCGGATTAAAGGCAATGGCCTTCGCCGGTTCGCCCGGGGCCGCCAGTTCGCGCACCCGGTGGCCGCTGCGGGCGTCCCAGAGGATGACCGTGTCCTGCGCGCCGCCCGCCACGATACCGCTCGCGCGATCAAAGGTGACGCGGGCGAACTTGTCCAGCTCCGCCGGCGCGAATTCCAGGTCCGCGCTGATATCCCACACCTTGGACTTGCCCGCCGGGGTGGACGTGGCCACGCGGGTCCCATCCTGGCTGAAGCCCAGGGTGTAGACGGAGCTGTCGTGGCCCTTGTACGTGCGCAGCGGGCGAAGTCCCGGCACGGTCCACAGCCGCAGGGTGCGATCATCGGCCACGGAGGCCACCCGCGATCCGTCCCGGCTGAAGCGCACGCTCCGGATCCAGTCCTCGTGGGCCTTCGGCAACACGGCGGCGGTCTTGCCCGCCTTCACGTCAAACACCAGCAGATTGCCATCCTTCGTGCCCGCCGCCACGTGGTTTCCGTCTGGGCTGAAGGCGATTTCGTCGAGATGCCCGAAACGCTGCCCGGCGATTTCGTGCAGTTTCTTGAAGCCGGCCACCGCCCAGATCTGGAGGTTGTTGTCCGTCCCCACCGCGAGCATGCCGCCATCCGGGCTGAAGGCCGCGGCCTGCGCCGAGAGCGCGCTGTCCGCCGCGAAAATCTCCGTTCCAAGCACCTCGCCCGCCGGCAGGGAAAAGACCTCGAAGCGCTGGTCGAAGCCCTCCTCGCCGAGGTAGCGCCGCGCGACCATCATGCGGGTTCCGTCCGGGCTCAGGAATACATTAAAGCCCGATGGCTGGCAGTCTTCCACCTCCACCGCGACCTCGCCCGTGTCCACGTCCCACACGCGGAGGACATAGTCGCCGCCGAGCCCCGCGACATACTTCCCGTTGCCCGAGATCGCCATCAGGTATTTGGTGAGCTTTCGCTCCGGCATCTCGGCGCGCAGCAGTTCCGCGCGGGTCGACACGTCCCAGACGTGGATCGCCGCGTCTTCCAGCACCGCGATCCGCGCCATGTCTTCGCTACCGGCCACCGCGTAGTTGTAGCCCGCGCGGTGGATGAATTCGTGGAGAATTTCGCCGGTATTCATGTCGTGCAGGGTCAGCGTGCCGCGGACCGTGCCCGTGAGGAGGCCCGCGCCATCGGGCGCAATGCCGGAAAAGCGACCGCCCCGATCCACCGTCAAGAGGTCCGCGTGGGTCTCCGCCGCCAGGAAGCCCCACTCCCACGCGCGCAGGGACTCCGGCTCGCAGCTCGCCAGGAGCTCGCGCGCCTTGGCCATCTGCTGCTCGTTGATGTTGAATTTCGCGTTGGCGATGTTCGCGCGGTAAAGCTCGCGACGCGCCTCGGCCTCCGCCGCCAGCGCGTCCGCCTCCGCCGCCACGGCCCGGTCGCGCTGGGTTTCGGCCTCGCCCTGCGCTTCCCGGGCCTCTGCTTCCGCCACAACCGCCCGGTCCCGCGCGATCTTGAGGCTGATGCTGTAGAAGACGCCGCTCCCCAGCAGGATCAACGCCGCCGCCGCCGCTGTATTGATTACTTTCTTGTTCTTCTTGTAGAAACGCTTGATCATCTCGGTCAGGCTGTAGTCGTACGCGCTGACCATGCCGCCGGAAATAAAGGCCTCGATCTCCGTGGTGAGCTCCCGGGCGGACTGGTATCGGTTCTCGGGAACAAGGGCCATCGCCCGCTTCACCACCGCCGCGAGCTCCCGGGGCGCCGACGGCTCCAGCTCAAGCACCGGTTTCGGCTCGATCTGGCCCACCTTGCCCATAAACTCGCGCACATTGTTGCCCTGGTACGGCATCTGGCCGGTGAGGATCACGTATAGCACCGCCCCGAGCGAGTAGATGTCCGAACGCTCGTCGATCAGGTCCGTGCGGCCCATCGCCTGCTCCGCCGGCATGAAGTACGGCGAGCCGATAGTCTGGCCGTACATGGTCTTCGCCGTGGCCTCCGCACTGCTCACGCGCATCGCCTGCACGGTCTCCTGGAGCCCCTTGGCGTGGATATCGTCCTGGCCCTTGACCTTCGCGATGCCCCAGTCGATCACCACGGTTTCGCCGAACTCGCCGATCATGATATTCATCGGCTTCAGGTCGCGGTGGATCACGCCCCGGCTGTGCGCGTAGCTGATCGCCTGGCACAGGTCCAGGAAGTGGGGGAGCATCTTCATGCGATCCCGGATGTCCTTGCAGTCCTTCAGCACATCGTGCATCGACTGGCCGCGGATCAGCTTCATCGTGTAGTACAGGCTGCCGTCCTCGCGGTAGCCCAATTCGTACACCGGAATGATCGACGGGTGCTCCAGCTGTCCCGTGATCCGCGCTTCCTGCAGGAAACGCGCAATGATCGGGATGGTCAGGATCGCCGTCGTCGGCGCGCCCGGGCGCGTTTCGGGCAGGATATTGCGCTGCAAGAGCTGCTTCAGCGCGATATCGCGCCCCAGGTGCGTGTCGTGCACCAGCGTGATCTTGCCCATGCCGCCCTTGGCGAAGTCGCGGATCATCTCGTAGCGGCCCGGATGCTCCGCGACGGCCGGCACGATCTGGGACTCATCGATTTCCGCGGCCGCCTGCACCGGCGACATGATCTGCGTATCTGTATTCGCAATCGACTGAAAAAAGGAGTCCGGCGCGTCGCCCAGCGCAATATCGCCGATGCTCGCCTTGTCTCCCGTGTTGCCGCTCTGGGTCACGCGGGTTTTCGCGGGATCGCCGTCCTCCACCAGGGAATCCAACTCCAGCGGGCCCCCGTCGCCGAAGGAATCCGGCTCCTGGACGTCCCCGAGGATCGAATCGGCGAATCCCGCCGAGGTGTCGCCGCTCGGCGCGGGCCGATCGCTGTAGCGCTCGAAGGCCTCGAAACCGTCCATGGATTCCAGCAGGGTCTCGATCTTGTTCGGATCCTTGCCGAAGGCCTGAAGCGTCCGCGCCGCGTCGCCCTCATGCTCCGCCAGGGAAAGCTCCAGCAGGCTGTCGATCTGGGCCTTGTCGCCCTCCGTGATCAGGCCTTCGTCCACCAGGCTCTTCGCCAGGTCAAACCCGGGATCCTGCTCCGCCCGCCGCGCCACGGCGGAGAGCCGGTCCGGCGCAACCTTCTTCATGGAAACAGCCAGCATGCCGAAGAGGAGGCTTCGGTCCTTGTTCATCGTGCGTCTCCTGATCGATCCGAGTTGTTGGCGGCGGCGCGGGCCCGGCGTGTACAAGGGTGGATACAACGCGCCGCCCTGGTCGTGCTTCCCATTTGATTGTGGGCGAGGCGAGCGCTGCATGTCAACAATTAAACTTGCAATGCCACCCGTCCAACGGGCTATCATGCCCCGGAGCAGGTGCCCCGCGCATACGTATCTATTTGAAAAAGCGCCGGTTATCCCCGCGCGGCCGCCTGTCAATCGCGCGCGTCCCGGCCAGTTTGCGGTACACTGTGGGTGGTTGGTGGCAGCGCCAGGATGGCGATAAACAGTTTACAAGGATCCCGGCATATGCTAGGATCAAGCGTAATCGGGAAGGTGGGATGAGGTATGGCTAAGAAGACACTGGCTACTTGCATACTCCTCGCGGTTCTGGCCGGTTGTGGCGCCGGAGAGCAGGGCGCGCGCCGCGGCGACGACGGCGAAGTCTATGGCACAACCGAAGGCGTCTTCCGCGGGCGCTGGTGGAGCTATGCCGAACGCGGCAGTTCCTACCTCGCCGGGAAGTTCTACCAGGAAGCCAAGGCCGACTTCGAGCGCGCCCTCTCGGGCCGGGCAAGCGACACCTGGCGCGCCCGCACCTACGGGCTGCACTTCGTGGAGTACTTCCCGAACCGCGAGTTGGGTATCGTCGAGTTCCACCTGGGCAACCTGGAGGCCGCGGAGGCCGCGCTCAGGGCCTCCCTCGCCGCCGTGGACACCGAACGCGCGCATTACTACCTCGACCTGGTCCGGCGCGAGAAGATTGCCCGGGGCGCCGTCCAGGACATGGCCGAGCCCGAAGTAAACACGAATCTGGAGCCCGGGCGCATTCTCGCATCGCGGGAACTCACCTTTGAGGTCGACACGAAAGACGATGTCGGCGTCGCGGAGCTGAAAGTAAACGACCAGCCCGTATACCAGCGCGGCGCCTCGCAGGCCGGCGAGGTGCTCGCCGCGGCGAAGGAGGTCGTGCTCGACGAGGGCACGCACAAGATCGAGGTGGCGGCGAAGGATCTGGCCGACAAGGAAGTGAAAAAGGAGGTGGAGGTTACCGTAGACCTCACCGGGCCGACGATTGGCGTCTTCTCGCCAATCGAGCCGACGGTAACCCCGAGCGGCTCCGTGAGCCTGGAGGGAACGTCCGTGGACAAGAACGGTGTCGTTTCCGTGGCGGTGGACCAGAGTCTCCTGGCCGAGTCGCCCGGCGTGCCCCGGCTGCCGTTCAACCGGGAGTTGCCGCTCGCCGCGGGCGAGAACACCTTCATTCTGGCCGCGCGCGACGTGGCCGGCAACGAGACCCGTTCCGCCGTCAAGGTATTCCAGGGCGACCCGAATTCCGCCGAGGCGAAGCTGTGGCTGATGAAGCAGAAGCACCCGGAGTTGCTCCAGTATGCGAGCGCCGCCGGCCTGCCCCTGCTTGATCTGACGCTTTCCGTGGATGAGCCCGCCGATGGCGAGATCCGGCTCAAGTCGCCCCAGCCCGACCGGCCCTACCGCCACAACCGCACCCTGCGGGTGTCGGGCGAGGTGGTCACACAGACGAAAGTGACCTCGCTTTCGATCAACGGCCAGCCCTTCGAGGAACTTAGCGGCGCGCCCAAGGAAAGCTTCAACAAGCGGCTGCCCATCGATACGCTGGACGACGGCACGTCGAAGGTCGCGGTGAAGATCGAGGCGTCGGACGAGAACGGCAAAATCTACGCCCAGTCCTTCGATGTGGACGTGCGTCCCGTCGAGCTGAACTCGAACGAATCCCGCATGCCCGTCGCGGTGCTCGCCTTTGCCGGAGCGAATGTCGACACCGGCGTCACCGATTACCTGCGGCTCACCACGGAATCGCAACTGCTCGAAGAGGGCCGTTTCCGGATCGTGGACCGCACCAACCTGCAGGACGTGCTCACCGAGCAGCAGCTTGCCTCCGCGCTCGCCGACCCCAACCAGGCCCTGCAACTCGGGAAACTGACAAACGCCTATGTGTTTCTCGTGGCCGACGTATTTTCCCACGATCAGGCGGGCCTCGAAATCAAGGCCCGGGTCATCAACGCCGAGACCTCCGACCTGGTGGCCACGCTGGACGCCTTTGTCGACAACAAGGACGACAACGCCAGGGTGGCGGCCGCGTGCCGCGGCCTGGCGGTACAGCTCGCCCAGCGCTACCCCCGCCTGTCCGGCGAAGTGCTTTCCGTGCGCCCGAAGGATTCCGGCGCGGAAGTGCTCATCAATTGGACCAAGGAAGATGAACTCCAGGAAGGCGCATACTTCCTGTTCGTGCAGGAATCCGAGCCCTGGGTAGACGAGACCACCGGCGAAATCCTGGAGCCGGGCGAGTTCGTGCCTGTGGGCCGCGGCCGCATCCTGAGCTTCCTGGGGAGCGGCGTCAAGGCCCAGCAGATTATCAGCGGAGAGGAGGGTGCCCAGCTTGAACAAGGCATGCCGGCGATCACTATGTAGTCTTGCCCTGGCGCTTGCGCCGGGAGCCGCCTGGGCCCAGGTCGAAATCAACTCGTCGCCCAACGTCGTGGGTAGCGGCGCGCGCGCCCTCGGCATGGGCAGCGCGTTCATCGCCATTGCGGACGACGCCACGGCGGCCTCCTGGAATCCGGGCGGGCTCACGCAGCTCGAACGTCCCGAATTCTCGCTTGTGTACAGCTTCAAGAACAATTCGGAGGATTTCAGCTCGTCGTCAAGGCGCGGCCTGAACTTCGACAATACCGTCAACTTCAACGAGATCAACTACGCCAGTTTCGTCTACCCGATCCCGCGCACCTTTAACGGCCGCAATATCGTGCTCAGCCTGAACCTCCTCAAGCAATACGACTTCGACCGCGATCTCAGGTTCCGTTTCAATGATGTCGGGGCCGCGGCCGGCGGTGTGGTCAACATTGGCGCGCGGTACGACTACAGCCAGCGCGGCGGGCTCAGTTCCCTCTCGCCCGCGGTCGGCTTCGAGATTACCGACAAGCTGTCCGTTGGCCTGGTTATGAATATCTTCGACCAGAGTATCCTGCCCGACAACGAGTGGAAGACCCGCAACAACATCCGGCAGCGCACGCTCCTGAACAACGTGGGCCCCTTTTCCGCCGACATCCTCCTCAACACCACCACGCGCATCGAGGAAAACTATCAGGATATCGACGGGCACAATTTCACGCTCGGCATGCTCTACAAACCCAACGACCGGTGGAGCTTCGGCGCCGTGTACCACACCAAGTGGTCCGCCGATGTCGAGTACACCCAGCGCGTCCGGCTGTTTAACGACGGCAACGTGGGCATTACCCGGGCGAAGCGCAAACAGGAGATCACCTTTCCCAGCGCGATCGGCCTCGGCGTCGCCTACCGCTTCCCCAACGACAAGCTCACGCTCTCCTTCGACGTCACCCGGCGCGAGTGGGATCAGTTCGAGATCCTCGACCCCGAGAATCCAAACCGGTCCGCCCGCCGGAAGTCCGGCGTCACCGGGCTGAACAAGCAAATCAGCGAGATAGACCCCACCTACACGGTCCGGTTCGGCGCCGAGTATGTATTTGTGAACGACTCCAAACCCAAACAGGACTACCTGCCCAGCCTCCGCGGCGGCATCTTCTACGATCCCGAGCCCTCCGGCGGGCGCAAGGACCAGTTCTGGGCGGTCGGGCTCAACGGCCTCAGCCAGCGCGGCGACGGCGATCCCGTCGATTTCTTCGGCTTCTCCCTCGGCGCCGGCGTGCTCATCAAAAACCGCGTCAACATGGACCTCGCCTACATCTACCGCTGGGGCGATGGCGCCCGCAAAGACACCTTCGGCCTCAACGGCACCGACGCCGACGTCGAGCAGCACAGCCTGTACGTCTCGACGGTGGTGTATTTCTAAAATTACTGACGTGCTAAGTCATCAAGACTTAAGCGTAGAGTTTGTGCTTTCGGGCGGATATGGGTAGTTTTTCCCCAATCAGGCGAATGCGATCAGGGGGTGGGTGTTGGGGCGAGTGAACTCTTACTCTGACTCGAATCGCCTTTCCAAATCGGGCACTCAATCCAGTTTTCGGGAAATCCCATTTCAGAGAGTGGGATTTTAGGATTCCGTTCAATCAGGTCCAGGAATCTGTCGGGCCAACGGCTTTGGGGCGCAATGATACCCATCAGGTATCTCAGGATGGTTATTACGGAGAAGATGCGATCATTTCGGATGGTCGACGGAACGTGCCAATCTGGATTCTTTTTCTCATTTGGAATCTTCGGCTTGACACCAAGCGCCCTGTTCCAAAGCCGTGCATGGTGGGCGCACGCGTTGCGAACGGTGAGCAAGGAGTGTAACCAGGAATCCACGACTTCATCGGGTTGGTTGAAGCCCGAAGCGATATTTTTCTTGATGTCAATCGGGGCCCCGCGGAAAAAAGTAAGCGTGGTCCCGAAACTCATCAGTTCTGTTGCCATCCAGATTGGGGGCCATCCGTGCTGATCACCGTACTTTTCACGGAAATGTGCCACGAATGCCTCCTTACTGCGATCAGTCTCTCTGAATATATCTGATAACAATCGGCCAAACTGATTTCGATTAAGATTCGGGAGATTTGCTGGAACAGTGTATCCGAAAGGCCCAAATGCGTGTGCGTGCCGATATACCATCGCCGTTCGCACATAGACCTCGGTACGTTCGATTGCGTCGAGTACAATGAATCGCAGGTGGCGATCGAATGTATACCGATTCCAGACATCTTCCAACGTAGTTCCATCCGCGTAGGAATCATCTGCGTTTCGAAACGGATACAGATAACCGCTTAATCTGTAGTAGCTGACTCGCCGCAATCGCTCAATAAGCTCCTCGCGATCCGCAATCAGGCCGCGCTGAAGTAACTGATCGGCTTGCTGTTCGTGGCTGAGGGCTTGTTTGCGGTAATCCATGGTGACGATCCAAAAAAAGACCCGCCGAAGTGAGCCCTGCGCGCGTTACGCGCTGCAGAGAGGCCCGGCGGGTTTGCTAATCTAAGTATACTGCTTGCAGGCTTGATTCGCAACACGTATTTCCGGCCCCGTCTACCCCCGCGGCTTGTTGAGCAGGTGCTTGAGCCGGTAGAGCATGTCGTGCGCCTCCCGGGGCGACAGCGCGTCGGGGTCGATGGATTCCAGTTCCTGCTCCACCTTGCTCGGCTCGCCCGCCGCGGCGGGGCCGAACAGGTACATCTGCTCCGGCAGGCCCACCGCCGCCGTGTTGCCCGATTCCAGCCCCTCCAGGATCTCCCGCGCGCGCGCGAGCAGGCTGGGGGGGAGGCCGGCCAGCCGGGCCACCTGAATGCCGTAACTGTGGTCCGCGCCCCCCTCCACGATGCGGTACAGAAATATGACCCGATCGCCCAGCTCGCGCACGGCCACATTCACGTTCTTGGCGTGTTCGAGCTTGTTTCCCAGGTCCGTGAGCTCGTGGTAGTGCGTCGCGAAGAGCGCCTTCGACTTGATCCGGTCGTGGATAAACTCGGCCACGGACCAGGCGATGCTGATGCCGTCGAAGGTGCTCGTGCCGCGCCCGATCTCGTCAAGCACCAGCAGGCTGTTCGCCGTCGCGGAATTCAGGATGTTCGCGGTCTCGATCATCTCCACCATAAATGTGCTCTCGCCGCGAACGAGGTTATCCGAAGCGCCCACCCGCGTGAAGATCCGGTCCACCACGCCGATGCTCGCCCGCGACGCCGGCACGAAGCTGCCCATCTGCGCCATCAGCGTGATCAGCGCCACCTGCCGCAGATACGTCGACTTGCCGGCCATGTTGGGCCCGGTCACGATCTGCAGCTGCGCGCCCGAGCTTTCCAGCGCCGTGTCGTTCGGGACAAAGTCGCCCCGGGGCATCAGATCCTCCACCACGGGATGCCGCCCGTCCGCGATCTGGATGTCGCCATCCCGCGTGATTTGCGGCTTGGTGTAGTTTTTGGTCACCGCCACCTCCGCCAGCGCCAGGATCACGTCCAGCGTGGCCACCGCGTCCGCCGTCCGCTGGATCCGCTTCGATTCCGCGGCCACCTGCGCGCGCAGCGCGACGAACAGGTCGTGTTCCAGCGTCTGCATGCGCTCCTGCGCCGTGAGGATCTCCTCCTCCCGCTCCTTGAGGCGCTGGGTGATGTAGCGCTCGGCGTTCACCAGCGTCTGCTTGCGCTCAAAATCTTCGGGGACCAGCCGGGTGTTGGCCTTGCTCACCTCGAGGTAGTAGCCGAAAACCTTGTTGTAGCCCACTTTCAGGTTGCTGATGCCCGTGCGCTCGCGCTCCTCCGACTGCAACGTCGCGATCCAGTCGCGGCCGCCGCGGACGAGCCCGTGCAGCCGATCCAGGTCCGTGTGGTAGCCGTCCTTGAACAGGTTGCCCTCGCTGATCGATAGCGGCGGCTCCTCGACGATCGCGGCCTCGATCCAGCCGGCCACGTCCGCCAGGGGATCGAGGCCATCGCGCAGGTCGGCCAGCAGCGCGCTGGACGTGGTCCCCAGCGCTTCCAGCACGCGCGGCAACCGGTTCAGCGAGTTCCCCAGCGCCTTGAGATCCCGCGCGTTGCCCGACTGCGCCGTCAGGCGCCCGAGCAGCCGCTCCAGATCCGCCACGCCCTTCAGGGCCTCGCGCAGTTCCAGCCGCAATTGCGTGTCCTCGAAGCATTCCTCCACCGCGTTCAGCCGCTCCTGGATCGCCTCGACCGCCAGCAGGGGGTGCAGGATCCACTGGCGCAGCTTCCGCCCGCCCATGCTCGTCAGCGTCTTGTCGAGCACGCCGATAAGCGTCCCGCGCCGCGACTTCTCCGCGATGGATTCGATGAGCTCCAGGTTGCGCTGCGTGTTGCCGTCCAGCACCACGAAACCGCTCGGGTTATAGCGCCGCGGCAGCTGGATATGCGGCACGCGCTCCCGCTGGGTTTCGCGCACATAGGCCAAAGCCGCGCCCGCGCAGCCCGCCGCCAGCGGCGCGCCGTGCAGGCCCACGCCCTTGAGGCTGCTGAGGCCAAACAACTCCTCCAGCAGATCGCCCGCCCAGGCGGTGTCGAAATCGTCGTTCTTCCGCGTGGTGAAGGCGATCCGGGGAAACTGGAAACGCAGCCGATCGAGCAGGGCGCCGTCCAGCGACGTGGGAACCAGCACCTCCGCGGGCGCCAGGCGGGCCAGTTCGTCGGCCAGGATCCGCTCCAGGTTAACCGCCAGCGCGCCGCTCTCGCCCGCCACCTGCGCCACCAGGAACTCGCCCGTGGTCACGTCCACGAAGGCCAGGCCCGCCGCCTGCTGCTGCGCCGAAAGCGCGCCCAGGTAGTTGTTCGCCGATTCGTCCAGGAGCTCCGGCTCCATCACCGTGCCGGGGGTGACGGTCCGAACGATCTCGCGCTTCACGATACCCTTCGCCGCCTTCGGATCCTCCATCTGATCGCAGATGCTCACCGTGCGCCCGAGCTTGATCACCTTCGCGATGTAGCTGTCCACCGCACGGACCGGCACGCCGCACATCGGGATGCGCGCGTCCTTGTCCGCGCCGTCGCGCGAGGTGAGGGAGAGCCCCAGCAACTCCGCCGCTTCCACGGCGTCCTCAAAGAAGAGCTCGTAGAAGTCCCCCATGCGGAAAAAGAGCAGGGAATCCGGCGCCTGGGCCTTGGCCTCCATGAACTGCCGCACCATGGGGGTCACCTGCCTGGGCGAGACGTCGCTTAGTTTAATCCAGGAATGGGCCATGGGCGCGTATTATAACGGGTCGCCCTCTTTCCATTCGAAGATCAGCTCGGGATGGTCGAAATAACGCTTCAGGTGCTTGCCAAACGGAAACGCCTCGCCCGCGTCGAAGGCGCGGTGGTCCATCGCGCCCATGACCGTGATCGTGTATCGCGGGACCACCTGCCCGCCCACCACCCAGGGCGCGAGCTTCAGGTCGCCGATGCCAAACATCATCACCTCCGGAGGCACGATCACCGTCACCGTCTGCGTGCCGGCGATCATCATGCCAATGTTCGCCACCGTGCACGTCGCGCCCAGGATGTCGTCCACCTTCAGCTTGTCCTTCTCGGGAATCTTCTCGTAGCCCGGCTCCGGAACCGGCCGCTGCCAGAGTTTGCCCCGCAGCGTGATCCAGAGCGCGCCCAGCGCCTTCAGATCGAGCTGTTTGATCCCCTCCAGGGCGTAAATGCTCGCCGCCTCGAAGTAAAGCTGCTCCGGATCCGTCCGGCGCGCGCGGCGGACGAGATCCCGCATCTCCGAGGCCACCTGTTCCAGCGGCTTGAGGTGCGGGTTCCGCAACACGGGGCGGACCACGCCATACTTCGTGTGCGCCGTAAAACTGAGGTTGATGTCCTCGGCCCGGTAAAACGTGCCGCCGTTGAGGAACGGCGCATAATCGATGAACCCGTTCATGCACGGCGTGTGATGCAGCCCGTGCGCAACCGCCTTCAGAAAAAACGCCGAAAAGTTCTTGTGGATCGCCCGCCGGAACAGCGCTTTCTCGTCCATCTTCGCCGACGCCTCCGCGATCTCGCTCTCCTTCGCCTGGCCGTATTCCACCACCGGCGTGACGTCATACGTGACCGTCATCGCGGCGTGCGGCGTCTTCCGCGCGGATTCGGACAGGAAGTAGGCCACCATCTGGCGCAGGAACGAGAATCGCTGAGCATCTCGCACCTTCACGTGTTTGCGCAAATAGGCGACCCGGAAATCCTGAAACATGTTTGCTCTCCCGCTACCGTTTTTCAGGCAGCGAGTATACCCAATGCCCCGCCGGAGAGTACAGCGGCGAATTGTACGGCGTTTGAACCCGATCGCGGCATATGGGCGTAAACTGGGGTCGATTCGGATCCTTGAATCAATAGAAGTGAGCGCGTTGGAGCGCCGGCGTCACTGCCGGCAAGGTCGGGTATTCGCCGCAGGCGAAATGCCAGCGCCCCAACACGCGCCCCATAGAACACCTCAGGTGCTGCGTATCGCGCCCGGCCCGTACTGGAAGTCCTAATGCGATTGCCCTGCGGCGAATTGCGCCTCCCCGCCGCCACGGAGTATCATACGCCACTGGCCCCGGCGGGGCCGCCGCCATACAGGACTGTTTTGGGCGGAACACCTGGAACGGGCGCGGCGCGCAGCGTGCCGCGCAATAAGGAGTGAGCAACCGTGAAGCAGAAAGTCGTCACCCTGTTGGGCGTGGCCGCGATTCTTGCCGCCATTGTCGTGGTTCGCGCGAAATTCGACGAAAGCCTTCTTACCGATGAACGCCAGCGGGCCGCCGAAGCCGCCGAACGGGACCTCGAGGAAGCGGCGCAGATCAGTGAGGACGCCGCCCTGGCCGCCAATGCCCCTGAACCCGAGGCCGACCGCGCGCCGGTCTCCCAGGACCTGGCTGGATTCTCCGAAATCCCCTGGCCCGATGAGGCGCCCGAGGTCTTTCACGTGAAGTTTGAGACCACCGCCGGCCCCTTCGTCGTCGCGTCCCACCAGAGCTGGGCGCCGCTCGGCCACGCGCGCTTCTTCGAACTGTGCCAGGATGATTTCTTCAACGACTCCGGCTTCTTCCGCGTTGTCCCCGGCTTCGTCGTGCAGTTCGGCTTGGCGTCCGAGCCGAAATTGACCGCCCAATACCGCTCCGCCAACCTTCGCGATGATCCCGTACGCAAGAGCAACCAGCGCGGCAAGATAACCTTCGCCACGTCCGGGCCCAACAGCCGCACCACCCAGCTCTTCATCAACTACGGCGACAACGCCAACCTGGACGGCATGGGCTTCTCCCCCTTCGGCGAGGTGGTCGCCGGGATGGAGAACGTCGAAAAAATCAATGCGGAGTACGGCGAACAGCCGCGCCAGGATCGCATCACCAGCCAGGGAACCCGCTACCTGCGCGACGAGTTCCCCAACCTCGATTTCATTAAGCGGGCCGTGCTCGTGGAAGGCTCGCCCGCCCCGGCCGCCGAAGCGCCCGCATCCGAAACGCCCGCCGGCGGCGCGGCCCCAACCGAATAACGGAGAATCGAATGCCTGTCAAAGTCAAGATGGAATGCACCTGCGGCGATTTCACCGTCGAAATCAACGAGGACTGGGCCCCCCGTGGCGCGGCCCGCTTTCTGGGCCTGGTCGAAGAGGGGTTCTTCACCGATATCCGCTTCTTCCGCGTCGTCACCCGACCGCGCCCCTTCATCGTCCAATTCGGAATTCACGGAGACCCCGCGGTCGCCCAGAAGTGGCGCGATGATCGCTTCCCCGACGATCCGGTCAAGGAAAGCAACCGCAAGGGCACGCTGACCTTCGCCACCGCCGGCCCCAACACCCGCACGACCCAGCTCTTCATCAACTACGGCGACAACAGCTTCCTCGACGGCCAGGGATTCTCGCCCATCGGCGAAATCGTCGAAGGCATGGAAACCGTCGAAGCCATCTGCGACGAATACGGCGAATCCCCCGACCAGGGCCGCATCCAGAGCCAGGGCAACGCCTACCTCGAAAAAAGCTTCCCGAACCTCGATTACATCAAGAAAGCCTATGTGGTCAGTTGACAGTTGACAGTTGACAGTTGACAGTTGAGAAAAGACACAGGCCCGCGCACCCGCGCGGGCCTTCGCTTTACACCAGCTCCCTTTCCCTCAAAGGGAATCAGCTCCCAGGCTCAGGCGAACATCAATCGTCCACCCTGTCCACCCTGTCCACTGCGTCCACTACCTAAAGCCTAAAGCCTAAAGCCTAAAGCCTACTCTCTCCCTCCGCGCTTGAGGCGTTCGACCTTCGCAAGCCGCCCCTTCGTGAAAAAGCGGATGATCGCGCGGGCCGTGCGCGGAAAGTGCCGGTTCACGAACACCACAAACACGCCGTGGCCCGTGAAGGTGTACTCCGGTTTCTTCCGGTAAATCGCCCGAACCATCTTCCGCGCCGCGGTCTCCACCGGCATGATCAGCCACTTGCTCGCGGGATCGGGCTTGCCCGTGAACTCGCCCCGGTTATTCACGCTCCGGATTTCGCTGGCCACGATCCCCGGGTTGATGCAGGTAACGCTTACCCCGCGATCCGCCAGATCGTAGTACAGGGACTCGGCGAATCCCAGCACCGCGAACTTGCTCGCGCAGTACGGCGCCGACGCGGGCAACCCCACACGCCCCATGACCGAGCTCACGATCACCAGCCGCCCCCGGCGTTCCAGCAGGTGCGGCAGCGTGGCGTGGACCGTGTCGATCACGCCAAACACATTCGTGTCGAACTGCCGCCGGTAGTCCTCCGTTTCGAGGCGCGTGGCCGAACCGCTGACGCCGAAGCCCGCGTTCGCGAGCACCACATCGATCCCGCCCAATTCCGCCACCGTCTGGGCCACGGCGCGATCGATGCTCTCGCGGCGCGTGACATCGCACTCCAGCACCAGGGCAACGCTCCCGATGGCCTCGATTTCCGCGCGGAGCGCCTCCAGCCTATCGATCCGCCGCGCGGCAAGCGCCACTTTCGCGCCTTCGCGCGCAAACTCCAGCGCGACCGCCGCGCCAATGCCGGACGAGGCGCCGGTGATAAACACCACCTGATCGGTAAATCGTGGCATGGTCCGCCTTTCTCGAGTAATGTCTCGCCGCGACTACTTCTCAAGCACCCAGATATTCCGGTACTTCACGTGGTTGCCATGCGCCTGGAGCTCGAAGCTGCCCGGTTCCCGCGGGTGCGGCTTGATACGGTCCTTGTACGAGTTCGTGGGCAACATCGGGATTTCCTCGTCCGTGTGAATCAGGACACCGTTGTGGCGCACCGTAATTCGCGCGTTTGCGATCTGCTTGCCGTCCGGACCAAACTTCGGCGCCGTGAAATCGATATCGTAGGTCTGCCAGACATTCGGCGCGTAACACATGTTCACCTTCGGCGCGCACACCTTGTACAGCGCGCCGCATTCCACGAAATAGCCCGGCAGCCCGTAGGAATCGAGCACCTGGATTTCGTACTCGCCCTGCAGGAACACGCCGCCATTCGCCCGGCTTTGGCCGGTCTTCTCCGGCAGGTAGGGCAGGCAGAACTCCACGTGCACCGATACGTCCTTGAACCTCTGTTTCGACACGAGCTGCTTGCCCTTCGGGTGGATGGACATCAGCGACGCGTCCCGGATCCCCCAGGGCCCTTCCGGGTTGATCTCCCACGCGTCCAGGCCCGTCCCGTCAAACAGCGTCACGGCGCCCGCCGGCGGGGCCAGGCCCAGCGTGGGGGAGGTGGGGACGCTGCGCTCCAGGCGGAAGGTCGCCGCCTTGCTCTTACCGTCCTCCGTCCGCCGCCCGGTAAAGCCGTCCGCCGTTACCCGCCCCGAATAGCGCCCGCTCTCGAATTCCAGTGCGCCGTTCTTCTCCTGGACCGTCACCACCGCGTACGGCTCGCATCGCGCGTAAAGCGCGGGCAGCAGATGGATTTCGTAGAGCCCGTTCCCCCGGCCGATGATCTGCGCACCGAGCTCCGGGTCCTTCTCCTCCTCGGGCGACCAGCGGCCCCGCCAGTCGCCCATGAACGGGCCGGTGTCGGGCGGAAACTGCGCCGCGATCGCGGCCTCCAGGTCAAATGCCTCCTCCGCAAACGCGGCGGGCGATACAAGAAGCATCGCGGCGGCAACAGCGCGAATCAGGTGCATGGTCGCTTTCTCCAGTCAGGTTGTTTTCGGGCTGGGCGCTGCCATCACGCCGTGCGCAGGTCGCGCACGGGCGTCGCAAAGCCTTCGATAATGTTGTCCACCAGCGCCATGGAGCCGGTTTCCGGGCCGAGTTGGATCCCCACGCGCTCCGCCGGCCCCCGCGTCTCGCGGATGGTATTGCGCGCCAGCGTATTATTCGCCGTCACGCCCTGCACGTCCACCGCGACCCCGGCGTCGCCGCCGCTGTCGATGATGCGGTTCCGCTCGAAGCGATTTCCCGTCGCGGTGAAGCCTTCGCCGCGCTCCGGGCGAAACACGACGCCGTGGATGTGGCTCCCGCGGATTTCGTTGTCAATCACGAGGTTTTCGTCGTCGTGGTGGCCGATCGAGACGCCGAAATTACACGCCTCGATGTGGTTACCTTCCGCCAGACCGTATTTCACGCCCCAGCAGAAGAAGATGCCGATATTCGATCCCGAAACCTGGTTGTTCCGCATCGCCGGCCGTTGTGAACCCGATCCCGGATGGATGCCCAGGTCGGCGTTCTCCTCGATTACGCAGTCTTCCACGCGCACATCGTGGCAGATCTGAAAACTGATCCCGTCCCCGTTGTAAGCGCGCACGTGCAGGCCCCTCAGATGGATGTCGCTGCAATCCTGAAACCAAAGCGCGCCCGCGTAATTGCCGTTGATGTTCGCGTTGTTCGCGCGGTTGCCGTCCAGTGCGATGTTTTCCACCGCGAACCCCGTCGTCTCCTCCGCCGTGATCATCGGAAAGCGCGACGATACCGACGGGGCCATCGCGGTCCAGAAATTGTTGCGCAGGGCCCGATCCAGCTTGAAGCGGTTACCGCTGCGCGCCACCAGCGTGCGCCGGAGCACGTCCAGGCCGCCATGGTGCGGGTTCTTCGTCTCCAGAATCACGCCATCGCCCACCGCGAACCCGTCCGGGTTCTCCAGCGTGATCTCCTGGTCATACCAGTCCGAGTCGTCCGCGAGTGTCGTATCGTGTGAAGCGCACTTCACCAGCACGGATTCCGGGCCGCTGCCCAGCAGGCGCACGCCCCGCCGCAGGTAGATGGTGTTTCGCAGCGTGTACGTCCCCGGCTGCACATGCACCGTGCCCCCGCCCAGCCGGACCACGTAGTCCACCGCCGCCTGGATTGCCTTGTCCGTCGTTCCGGCAATGTCCGCGCTTCCCGGGCCCACCGTCACCGTCATGCGCTCGTCCCACGCCGGCTCGTGCGCGGTATCCCCGGAGGTCGCGCGCGGCGCGCGAACCGCCGGCATCGGCGTGGACGGGGCCGCCGCGGGGAGAAAGGCGGCGGCGGACATCGCGGCCGCCGACCGCAACAGCGCGCGGCGGCTCATGGGCGGGGGTATGCTGCGCATGGTGTGACCTTTGGGGGTTGGAGGTTCGCGGCGTATTTCGTGCATTCTGCCACACCCCGTCCACCAGGAGAAAGCGCCCGGATTCAGTTCTTCGCCGCCACCGGAGGCCGGACCCACTGGAGCCCACGCGTGCCGATCCAGTCCCCGCGCGCAATGTCCCGGACTGGGGAGATGAATACCGGGTCCTCGTTCAGGCGCCAGAGCTCTTCGCCAAGCGCCCCCGACCGCGCCACCAGATAAAGCCCGGAATCACTGGAAACCAGGGAACCCACCCGCACCGGCTCGAACGGCGCGGGCGCCAGATCGCGCACCAGGATCGTGCCTTCCGGCGTGCCGTTGCTGCGCCAGAGTTCCTCGCCGTGAATACCGTCATCCGCAAGGAAATACACGTACTCGCCATGCGCGGTGAAGCTGCGCGGATTGCTGGATGCGGCCCCCGGGGCAATATCCCGAACGAGCGCTGGATCGGTGTCCGGTTCCGCGCGCCAGAGTTCGCGGCCCTCGCCCGCGCGCTCCGCGCTGAAGTAGAGCACGGCGCCCGAGGCCGTCAGATCGCGCGGGAATTCCGCTTCGAGACTCGCAAGCAGAGTCCCGTCATCCGTCCCGTCGCTTCGCCAGAGCCGGTAACCGTTCTGGCCGTCTTCCGCCGTGAAGTACAGGAAGTCGCCGGCTGGCGTCAATTCCCTCGGATCGCTGCTTGCCGGACCCGGGAAGATGTCCTTTATCAGGCGGGTGCCGGTCCGCTCCCCGTCCGTTACCCAGAGTTCCGATCCGTGGGCAATATCGTTCGCCACGAAATAGAGCAAAGCGCCCAGGGGTGTCAGCTCGCGCGGCGAGGAGGAGGGGTTGGCGCTGCCATCGGCATAGAGGTCGGCCAGTAGCTTCGCCTCTCCCGTCTCGTCCAGCTGCCAGAGCTCCCGGCCACGGACCGGATCCGTCGCCACGAACTGGACGCGATCGCCAGCGGCAATCGTATAGTAGGGATACGAGCTTTCCGCGCCCGGATAGATGTCGCGCACGAGTTTGACTTCGCGGCGGCTGGGCGCCGCCACGTACAGCTCCTCGCCCGTGTCCGGGTTGAACGCGCTGAAGGCCAGTTGGTCGTCGCCGAACGCGCACAGCGCGTACGGGTCCGAACCCAGCGGGCCGGGGTAAATGTCCGCCAGCAATTCCGCGGATTCAAAGGGGTAGCGGCTCCACCAGATTTCCTTGCCGCCCCCCTGCGATGTGCCCACAAAGCTGACGGTATCGCCGCTGACCGTGAAACTGTACGGGCTTCCCCCGACCCGGCCCGGGTAGAGGTCGGCTATCATGCGCGTCCCCTCCGGCGTCCCATCCGTCACCCAGGGCTCCCGCCCGTGAACGCCGTCGTCGGCGGTGAAGAACAGGACGGGCGTGCCGTCCGGCATGGCGGCTGCCCGGAACTCGTCGGGATTGGAGGAGGCCTCGCCCGGCGCGATATCAACAAGCATGCGGGTTCCCGGGATGCTGCCATCGCTGACATGAAGCTCCACGCCATGCTCCCCATCCGAACTGCGGAAAATCAGCTGCTTGGGTGTGAGCGCGGTCAGGAACTGTGGCACGTGGGGGCGATAGGCGATCGGTTCGACGGCTTCCGTCGACTTTTTGTACCGGAATAGCCCCGGCCCGAGCGCCGGGTGCGTCGCTTCGAAATAGAAGTGGTCTCGAAAAACTGTGCCGCCATGATTCATGATCAGATATGCGTTATCCACAGACAACTCCACTCTTCGCGCGCTACCCCTCGGTTCATCCATCGTCCAGAAACAGGCAACTTCCCTGAGCGTGCGCAAATACGCCGCCCCGCTGGGCGTGATCGCCATGACGGTATCGAATTTCTCACCCGTGCCGGCGCCGAACCGGATGAGCCGCTCCGTTCCCGCGGGGGTGCCGTCGGTGCGCCAGAGTTCGCTGCGATCGTCCGGCGGGTCCAGCCGGAACAACAACACATCCAGATACGGCGACAGGTTGCTGATTGCCGATCCCTCCGCTCCCGGCGTGATATCCAGCACGAGCTCCGCCCGGCCCGCCGCGTCAATTCGCCACAATTCGCGTCCGTGGATGCCGTCATCCGCCGTGAAGTAGGTGTGCTCCCCGATCACCTGCAGATGCTGGGGATCGGATGAAGGCGGCAAGTAGCCGCCCGAGTTCGCGGAGCCTCGCGCCGCGCACACGGCCAACGCCACGATCAAGACCGCGCGCCCCGCGCTCATGGCCGGGCGCCCGCGAAGGTGAGCATGACCCCGTGCGCGACCGCATCCACGTCGGATGCGCCCCAGGTGGCCACGGGCGTCCCGGCTCCGTCCCGAAGGTGGACATTGACACGCCATCGGCGGCCGCGCTGGGGAAGCGCGCCGCCCGGCAGGGAGGACGCCGGCGCCTCGATGACAATCTGCAACGGGGAACCCGCGTTCGTCATATTTGATTTCCATCCTGCAAGCGGCGTCAGCCTGGTAGTTCCGGCTGCCGCGTAGGCCTCCAGTTCTCCGCCGCTGGAGAGCTGGCACGTCGCGCTCCACCGGCCGGCCTCGGGAACGGCCACTATCGGCATCAGCGTCAGCGTTACACGCCAGTCATCCGGCGCGGCATCCGCCCGCAACGCGAAGGCCACGGTATCGTCGGTCCAGACCGCGCGCAACCACGCGCCGTCCGCGCCGCCCGATGGCAACCCGCCACCCTCTTCGGGCGGGGCATGCCACCGGGCATCGCTCCAGGCTTGTTCCAGGGCTTCCGCGCTGGACAGGTATGGCGCGGGGAGCCGTCCGGGCTGGATGGCGGGCATGATCGAATCCACTTCGAAGGCCCACGGCAATCCTCGCGGCAGCAATTCGTTGATTAGCAGGCTTTGATGCGCCGTGCTCGCTTCCAGCTGGCGGACATAGCCCTCAAGGTCCAGGGAATTCGACATCTCCTCCGCGTGGAGGAAGATGGTTTCCCCCGCGTTGTCGCGAGCGTTCCTCCGCTCCAGGGCAAGCGCGGCGATGCCGCCGGATTCATGGAGGCGCGCCGCGCCGGACACCGATCCGTATCGCACGCTGCCGGCGGCGGGAGAAACGTACTCGCCCCAATGGCCGCGAAGGCGGCGCTCCCCTTCCCGATCCCCGGGCTCAAGCGACAGATGCCAGAGTCCCGACGCATCCCGGCCCAACAGCAATTCCGCCGCGCCTTCGGGCTCGCGCCGCCACATCCAGACCGCCTCCGTGTGCGCCGGATCACCCACGGGATAGGTCCGAAAGAACGTTACTCCCGCGTTCGCGACCGCGCCGGCCTTCTCGCCAGACGCCGGGGCGGGCAGGTCGGGAGAAACCGGCGCGTACAGGTACACAGCCCCCCCGCCCGCAAACACGGCGGCAAGCACCACCGCGAGAACGGCCCGAAAAACAGTGCGCCTGCCGGTCGCGGCGCGTTTCCGAAGTTTCGCATGCTCGCGGGTCAATGGCCCGAGTATCGTGGTGTCCGCGTCGCTCGATTGAACCGCCGCGTATTCGGGCGTGCCGCGCAGTTGCCGCAGCGCCTCCATCGCGCTCAGATCGGCGCCGTCGCTACCCGCCCGTATCAGCGCGTCAACCATTTCAGCCAGCGCGGGAGAAACGTCCTCCGCCACGCCGGCCAGCGGCGGAAGCGGGTTCGAAACGTGTTGCTTCATGATCGCCAGGGGCGTCTCGCCGGGAAAGGCGACGCTGCCGGTCAGCATTTCGTACAGCATGACGCCAACCGCGAAAAGATCCCATCCGGGCCGGGGTTTCTTGCCTTCCCACGCGTCCGGTGGCATATAGCGGGGCGTGCCGAGAAAGATGGTATTACTCTGGGTGATTTGACCGGTATCCAGCAATTGGCCGGCCGCCGCGGTCGCCAGCCCAAAGTCGGCGATCTTCGCGTTGCCATCGGGCGCGAGCAGCACGTTTGCGGGCTTCAGGTCCCGGTGGATGACGCCCGCCGCGTGGCACGCCTTCAGGCCTTCAAGCACGTCCACCGCGATGCGGACGGCGGACGGCGGGCCTGGCCTCCCGCGCCGGACAAATACATCGAGCGACGGGCCGTCCACGTACTCCATATCGATGACAAGATGCGAATCGGCCTTCTCCAGGCCGTGCACCGTCACGATGTTGGGGTGGTGGAGCGACGATACGGATCGCGCCTCGCGCTTGAACCGCTCGATAAACGTAACATCCTGAATGAGCCGCTCATTGAGCACCTTCAGCGCCACCGTACGGTGCAGGAGGCGATCCTCGGCCAGGTAAACAATCCCCATCGCGCCCCGGCCCAATTCTCGGATTATCCGGTACTTCTCCAGATTCAACGAGGCAATATCCACCACATACCCTCACGCCGCGCTCGGGCGGCCTGTCGCATTCGGTCGCGAAACGACTGCGTGTCGCTACCGCACAAAGCTTCTCTCGAAGTATAGGCAGTTCGTCAAGAAACTACAAAAAGATATATGGCGCGTGCAATATTCTGCGACCATTTCATCCAATCGAAATCGCCCTACCGCGAATCGGTCCCGGCACGATCAGATACCGCACCCCGAAACACCGCAAGCGCCGATGGCGGGGCCACGTCCCGCACCAGACGCGGCGCCCGTTCGGGCTCGTCCATTACCCACAGCTCGTGGCCGCTCTCCGGGGTGGCGCCGGAAAGCAGGAGCCTGTCTTCCCACGGCGTAATACGTGTGATCCCCGTCGGGACCACGGGACTGTTCACGATGTCCCGGACCATCTCCGTCCCCTCCGCCGTGCCGTCCGTTCGCCACAACTCCTCGCCATGGATCCCGTCATCCGCGATGAAATACACGTGGTCGCGCCAGGCCACAAAACCCCGCGGATTGCTCGACTCGGGGCCCTCCGCGATGCCCTTCACCTGGAATGGCTTCTCGCCTGGCGTCGCTGACCACAATTCCCGCCCGTCGTACGCCCGGTGTGCGCTGAAAAGCACCCGGCCCTTCCACGCGGTGAGATGTCGCGGTCCGGAACTGTTCCCCGCGCCCGGGTAGATGTCCAGTTGCTGCGCGGTTCCCGATTTCGTGCCGTCCGTAATCCAGAGTTCCGTCCCGTAATCCGGGGACTCCGCGGCAAAATAGACGTGATCGCCCACCCGCGTCAGGTGCTCGGGATTGCTGCTTACGCGCCCGGGATAGATGTCCATCAGCAATTCCGTGCCGCCTTCCGTGCCATCGGACACCCACAATTCCCGCCCGTGCGCGAGGTCATCCGCCACAAACACAAATACATCGTCGAGCGGCGTCAGTTCATCGGGCGCGGACGACGGGTTCACGCTGTTGTCGGTGAACAGGTCGGCCAGCAAAACAGGCGGATACGGCCGCGCCGATGCCCGCCAGAGTTCCCGCCCGTAGACCGGGTGCGTCGCCGCAAATACGATGGAGTTGCCGGTGAAAATCGTTCCATACGGCTCGGAAGACGCCGGGCCGGCATACAGGTCGGCCACTTGGAAAACATCCCGCGTTTCACCGTCCGCATACCAGAGTTCCTCGCCCGTGACCCCGTCTCGCGCACTGAACCACAGGCGACCACGTGCGTCCAGGGTCAATTCGTACGGCTCGGCGCTCGCGATGCCGGGGTAGATGTCCCGGAGAAGTTGGACCTTCGGATCGGCCCCGTACGGATTCGCCAGCCAGAGTTCGATGCCGGTCTCCGGCGTGCGGGCCAGCAGGTACACCCCCAGGTTGGATGAGCGAAGGGAATACGGTTCCGATCCAATCGCTCCGGGCGCAATATCCTGCATAAGGACCGTGCCCGCTTCCGTGCCGTCCGACTGCCAGAGTTCGCGGCCTGTATCCGGATGCATCGCGCTGAACACAAGCAGCGGCGGGTGGCCGTCTACGTAGTAGGGAACCGCGTGCGCGGGATCCGATGAGCCATCGCCGGGGTAAATGTCCTTTACCAGGCGGGTGGACTCCGGCGTCCCCTTCGTAATCCACAATTCGTTGCCGGTATCCTCCTTGAACGCGCCGAAGAACACGCCGATTCCCGGCGCCGCCGTGAACCCCCAGATTTCCCGATCGAACTCCATAAGCGGCGTGGTGTCTGCCCCGCTTCCGCTCATGCGCCAGAGATAATGCCCAGCGTGTGCGGTCCCCGCAAAATAATGCGTGCCTTCGTACGTTACGTGGCCAGATCCGCTGGTGGTCAGCGGCTCATACCCAGGCGCGGAAAGCCTGCGGGCGTTCCCGGGCGTCCCGTCGGACAGCCAGATTTCGGAAGAGGCGCCGTCCTGATGTGGCCCGACGTGAAGCAGCAACAATCCTTCGACATCGCCCACGATTCGCTTGAAGCCCGACACCGGATCGCTCGGCGTGTGCGTATCGACCAGCCGCGTGGTCCCGCCCGGCTGCCCGTCCGACGCCCAGAGCTGCCCGCCGTCCCTGGGATCATGGACAATAAAATAAATCGTATCGCCGAGCGGGTAGAAAGACTCCATCGCACGCTCGCCGGGGCCGGGGGTGACGTCGGCGACCAGCTCCGCCGCGCCATCCGGCAGTTTGACGCGCCAGAGTTCTCGGCCCACCCGGCCGTCCGTGGCCACAAAATAGAGGTGCTCCTGAAACGTGAACAGATGCTGGGGATTCGAGCTCGGCGGCTCATACGCCGAAGCGGTGGATAAACTCGCATGGGCGGCGACCACCAGCGCCAGGGCGACGGCCCCGGGCAATTGCCGGCATTTCGAAGACTTCCTCATCCAGCGCCTCCCTGAAATTCAAGCAACAGCCCGTGCCGCAGCGCCTCCAGGTCGGCGTCGCCCCAGGTCGCCAGGGTTTGCCATGCTCCACCGGCGGACGGCGCCGCGGCGCGCGCGTTGACGCGCCACCGGTGCGCGGGCGCGGGCACCGCCGTCTCGGGAAGGTCGGCGATCGGAATCGCCAGTTCGAACGACACCGATCCATCGCCCGGCGCCGAGGCCCCCGCGTCCCACGTGCACTCCCACGGTTGTTCCGCGCCCCCCAGCTCCGCGCGGCCCCGGATGGATCCGTCGCCGCGCACGGTGACGAAGAAGCGCCCGCCGTGGTCGAGCGACGTATCCAGGGCCGGAAGCACGCCCACTTCAAACTGAGTCTCCGGCGGGGCCTCCGGCAGCCGCGCCGCGAAAACCACCGAGCTCTCCGTCCAGCGAACGAGCAGCGGCGGTGCGCCCGAGTCGGGCGGGATGACGGCCTCCCCGGTGCGGCCGTACGAATCGAATTCGCCGCGCGTCCACGTGGCCTCCGAAAGCACGCCATCGGCGGTAACCGCTTCCTGAATCCGCGGAACCCGGATCCGGCCGCCCGCCAGGGCCGGCAGGCGCGCTTCCAGCGCCGCAGCCCAGGGAAGCCGCCGCCCCAGCAATTCGGCGTACAGCAACGGCTGGAGCGCCGGGTTCGCCTCCAGATCGCGCCAGAAGGATGTGGCGTCGTACCCGTTGGCGCGCGCGCGTCCCGACACCGTGAACTTGGTGCGGGAACCGTCCCGCTCGCGCACGCGCTCCAGGCTGATCACCGCGCTGCCCGCGTCCGCGTCCCACGCCAGCGATCCCGCCAGGCTGCCGAAGTGGACCAGCCGGTTCTCCAGCGAATGCACCTTCGCCCACGCGCCGGAAACCCGATACATCTCGCCGGGCCCCGCCGGCGGCCCGATCTCCAGCGACCACAGACCCAGCTCCGTGAAGCCGGTGATTGCCGTTGGGATGCCCCGGGCGTCCCGTTCCACGCCCCACACGCCATCGCCAAACGCCGGGTTGTCCACGGCCCGCACATCGAGAAAGACGGGCGCGTCCGCCGGGAGCGCCGCCCGCGGCGCCGCCGCCGGGTTGGATTCGGGAGCCGGTGCGGGCGGCGTGGCCCCGGGCCGGGTTACAGTCCACAGGAGCAGAGCCGCCGCCGCCGCCAGCGAGACCGCGGCGGCCCGCCGCGCCAGGCGCCGCATCCGGTAGGTCCCGAGGCTTCGAAGCCGCGCCGCGTATAGGCCGCGCTTTGGAATGGCGGGAAGCGTGCGCGACGTGTTGCTTTCGTTCAATTCGTCGTATTCGGGTGTGCCGTGCAGCAGGTCGAGGGCAGCCGCCGCGTCCAGGGGGAGCGCGCCAGGCTTGCCCGTCGCCACCAGCGTGTCAACAAACGCCGCGAACGACGGCGAGACACTGTCCGACACGGTCTCCAGCGGCGGCAACGGATCCGCGATCTGGCTCCGCATAATGGCCACCGGACTGTCCCCCTCGAATGCGGTTCGCCTCGAAACCAGTTCAAACAGGACGATGCCCAGCGCGTAAAGATCCCACGACGGGTCCGGCGCGCCGCCTTCCCAGGCGCACAGCGGCATGTAACGCGGCGTGCCCATGAAGAATCCGGTCGACGTGTTCCCCCGAACCTTGTCTTCCAATTGATCCGCGTAGGCCGTCGCCAGGCCAAAATCCGTTACCTTCGCCTGGCCCTGCTGGTTCAACAGGATGTTGCTTGGCTTGATGTCCCGGTGCATGATGCCCAGCTGGTGGCACGCCGCAAGCCCGTTCAGCGCATCGTTCGCGATGGCTGCCAGGACAAAAGGCGTCGGGGCCGGGCCCTGGCGATACTCGGCCAGCGACAGGCCATCGACGAATTCCATGTCGATGGCGACCGCATCCCCCGTCTGCTCAATGCCGTTGACATACACGATATTCGGGTGATGCAGCTGCGAAACCGACCGCGCCTCTTCCAGGAATCGCTTTACAAAGGCCTCATCCCGGTTTAAGTGCCGGTGCAACACCTTCAACGCAACGCGGCGTCCCAGCTGGCGGTCTTCCGCGAGATAGACGACACCCATGCCCCCCCGGCCCAACTCTCGAAGGACTTCATATCTCTCCGACGCCAGTAAAGGCGGTTCCACCGTGCGCATCCTCCCGAAAGCGCACCGGATACAACCCACTCATCCGCGCGCGCCACTGCTCTTGCGCGTACTTCGCACGCCTCAGTATAGAGACTGCGCCAGTCCGGAACAACCCCGCGCCCCCGCGCCGCACGGACCTAGTCGCGCACGATCAGCGCGCGCATGTACTCCCGGTTCATGATGGTGATGTTTTCCACCTTGATCTCCTTCGGGCAAACCCCCTCGCACTCGTAGTGCTTCGAGCAACTTCCAAAACCTTCTCGATCCATCTGCTCCACCATCGCAAGCACGCGGCGGCAACGCTCCGGATTGCCCTGCGGCAGTATGGACAACTGCGCCACCTTCGCGGCCGTAAAAAGGCTCGCCGAACCGTTCGGGCACGCCGCCACGCACGCGCCACACCCAATACACGCCGCCGCGTCCATCGCCGCATCCGCGCGATGCTTCGGCACCGGGTTCGCGTTCGCGTCAGGAGCCTGCCCCGTCTTCACCGAGACATAGCCCCCCGCCTGGATTATCCGGTCGAAGGCGCTCCGGTCCACCGCAATATCCTTGACGATCGGGAAAGCCGATGAACGCCAAGGCTCCACCACGATGGTGTCCCCGTCCTTGAACTTGCGCATGTGCAGCTGGCATAGCGTCGTCGCCGATTCCGGGCCGTGCGCCACGCCGTTCACCACCGCGCCGCAGCTCCCGCAGATGCCCTCGCGGCAATCGTGATCGAACGCGATCGGATCCTTGTCTTCCTTTTCCAGGTCTTCGTTGACCACGTCAAGCAATTCGAGGAACGAGGCGTCCGTGGAGATGTTCTTCACGGTGTAGGACGCGAAAGACCCGCGCGCGTCCTGGTCCGCCTGGCGCCAGATCCGCAAGGTAACATTGATCGTCTTCTCCGCCATTACTTGTAGCTCCTCTGGGTCAACGCCACATTCTCGAACGCCAGCGGTTCCTTGTGCAGCACCGGATCCGTTCCCACACCATTGAACTCCCACGCCGCCGCGTAACAGAACTCGTCATCGTTGCGCTTCGCCTCGCCGTCCTCCGTCTGGCTTTCCTCGCGGAAGTGGCCGCCGCAGGATTCCGTCCGGTGCAGCGCATCGCGCACCATCAACTCCGCGAACTCCAGGAAATCCGCCACGCGCCCCGCGCGCTCCAACACCTGGTTAAAGGTCCCCGGCGATCCGGTGACGTTTACATCGTCCCAGAACTCCGCCCGCAGCTTCGGGATTTCCCGCAGCGCTTCGCTCAGGCCCGCTGCGTTGCGCGCCATGCCGCACTTGTCCCACATGATCTTGCCCAGCGCCCGGTGGAACTCGTCCACCGTGCGGCGGCCCTTCGAATGCACCAGGGTGTCGATCCGGCTCGTCACCGCTTCCTCCGCCGCCTTGAACTCGGGATGATCCGCCGCCGCCCGGACCGGGCCCGCCTTCGCCAGGTAATCGCCCAGCGTGTACGGGATCACGAAATAACCGTCCGCCAGGCCCTGCATCAGCGCGCTCGCGCCCAGCCGGTTCGCCCCGTGATCCGAGAAGTTCGCCTCCCCGATCACGTGCAGCCCCGGCAGGTTGCTCATCAGGTTGTAATCCACCCAGAGACCACCCATCGTGTAGTGCACCGCCGGGTAGATCATCATCGCCGTCTCGTACGGGTTCTCGTCCACAATCCGCTCGTACATGTCGAACAGATTGCCATATTTCGAGCGGATCACCTCCGCGCCGTCGCGCTCGATCGCGTCGCGGAAGTCCAGATACACCGCCATCCCCGTCGGGCCCACGCCGTACCCCTTGTCGCACCACTCCTTCGCATTGCGCGAAGCGACATCGCGCGGCACCAGATTACCGAAGCTGGGGTATTTCTCTTCGAGGTAATAATTCCGCTGCTCCTCCGGGATCTGGCGCGGCGGCCGCATATCGCCCGCCTTCTTCGGCACCCAGATCCGCCCGTCATTCCGCAGGCTCTCGCTCATCAGCGTCAGCTTCGACTGGTAGTCCCCGCTCGCCGGGATGCAGGTCGGGTGAATCTGCGTGAAGCACGGGTTCGCGAAAAATGCCCCCCGCCGGTGTGCGCGCCACGTCGCCGTGACGTTACTCCCCATCGCGTTCGTTGAAAGGTAAAAAACGTTGCCGTAGCCGCCCGTCGCAAGAATCACCGCGTCCGCGGCGTGCGTCTCGATCTGGCCGTTGATCAGATTCCGGCAGATGATGCCCGCCACGCGCCCGTCTATCACCACCAGGTCAAGCATCTCCCGGCGCGGAAACATCTGCACGTGCCCGCGCGCGACTTCCTTCATCAGCGCGCCATAGGCCCCCAGCAGCAGCTGCTGACCTGTCTGCCCGCGCGCGTAGAACGTGCGGGACACCTGCGCGCCGCCGAATGATCGGTTGTCCAGGTAGCCGCCATACTCCCGCGCAAACGGAACGCCCTGCGCCACACACTGGTCGATAATGTTGACGCTCACCTCCGCCAGGCGGTGCACGTTGGCCTCGCGCGATCGGTAGTCGCCCCCCTTGATCGTGTCGTAAAACAACCGGTGGACGCTGTCGCCGTCGTTCGTGTAGTTCTTCGCCGCGTTAATCCCGCCCTGCGCCGCGATGCTGTGCGCGCGGCGGGGCGTGTCCTGAAAGCAGAAGGACTTCACATTGTAGCCCAGTTCGCCCAGCGACGCCGCCGCCGAGGCGCCCGCCAGGCCCGTGCCCACCACGACCACATTGAACTTGCGTTTGTTCGCCGGGTTCACCAGCTTCATTTCGAACTTGTGGCGCGTCCACTTGTCCGCAATCGGCCCCTCGGGGATCTTGCTGTCCAGCATGCGCTACACTCCTATGATATACGTGCGGGCCAGAACGTACAGCGGGATGAACGAAAAACCCGCCGCAACGCCGATCCCGATGGCCTTCGCCACCAGTTCCGCCTTCCCCGTGTCCCGGTCCGTCAAAAAGCCCAGCGTTACCGCGATACTCGCGAGCGCGTGGGTCAAGTGAATGCCCACGAACACGCAGCAGATAATGTACAGCAGCGAACGGACCGGATTGCCAAACGAATTAAACACGACGCCATACAGCCCCATGCTCTCTTCGCCCATGCCGTCCACGAACGATCGGGGCCCCTCACGGTCGCCCGTGATCGTGAAATCGTACACATGCAGCAACACGAACAGCAGTATCAGCACACCGCTTATCCGCATCATACGCGACGCGAAAGTCTTACGGCTCGCCGTGCGCTCGTACTCGTAGCGCACCGGGCCCCGCGCCGATGTGTTCTCCAGCGCAAGTGAGATCGCCGTGCCGATATGCGCGATGAAGCACACCACGAGGAATACCCGCGCCGCCCAAAGCAGTTCGCCCAGTGCGTGAAGCCGCGCCGCATAGGCGTTGAACACATCCGGGCCCACAAGCAGAAGAACATTCCCGACCAGATGGCCGAGCACAAACGTTACCAGCGCGATACCGGTCAGCCCGACTACCAGTTCCTTGGCGACGGACGTTGTGAATCGGCGGGCGAGAAGGGTAGAACTCATAAGCCTGGCAAGTCTCCTTGGTGCGCCCCGCCCGGGAGTTCCCTGTGGCGCCTTAACCAATCAGGAACCGCCGCAAGCGACCGCCCACAGGCGGGGGTGGATGAATCCCGGCTATGGTACAACACGCCCGCGCCGCCGTTCCAGACCTCGGCCCAATTTTTGCCGCCACCGCCGCGCCGCGAACGCCATACGGACAGACCCGGCCACGGGCCAGCCGGATACGGGCCGCGGCCGCTTGCCGCGAATCCCCGCGCTGCTCTACCATACCCGCGGCGCCACGTGGCGCCCCAACCCAAAACACACGCCGGGAACCCATCTTGATAGACGAAATCCTGAATCGCATCGACGCGGCCAACGCCGTGGACCCCAACCGGGAATCGGCGGACGGCGTGGACGAGCCCGCGGCGCTCCTCTATGGCCGCCGCATGAGCGCCTGGATCGATCGGCTGCGCCCTGGCGCGCCGCCCGCGCTCCAAATCGCCGCCCGCGCGCAGCATATCCGCCGCTGGGAGCATCCGCGCGCGGAATATCCGGCGGATCGGCGCGGCTATCTCGCCTGGCGCCGCGGCCTCTACACCTTCCACGCCGAGCAGGCCGGCGCGATCATGCGGGAATGCGGCGCGGACGAAACGCTTATCGACCGGGTGTCCTTCCTCCTCCACAAGAAACAACTGAGCGACGATCCCGACACCCAGGCGCTCGAGGACGCGGCCTGCCTCGTCTTTCTGGAGCATCACCTGGACGAATTCGCGGCCCGCACGGATCGCGAGAAGATGATCGGCATTCTGCGCAAGACCTGGCGCAAAATGTCCGAGGCCGGACGCCGGCACGCGCTCGCGCTCGATTTGCCCGAAGCCGCGCGCGAACTCGTCGCGGAGGCGCTGGGCGATGGCTGACCCCGCGCCGCGACCGAAAGTGGCCGGCATTGCGGGTGGTTCCGGCTCGGGGAAGACCACGCTCACCGCGGCGTTGTTGAACGCGTTGCCGGGGCGGGCCGTGCTCCTCCAACACGACTGGTATTACCGAGATCAGGCCGGCGTACCGGCCGCGGAACGTGACGCCCGCAATTACGACCATCCCGACGCACAGGAAACCGATCTGCTCGCCGATCACCTGGCGGCCCTCCGGCGTGGCGAATCCATCGCCGCGCCCCAGTACGATTTCGCCACCCACACCCGCAAGCCGGAATCGCTTGCGTTAGCCCCGCGGCCTCTGGTCGTGGTGGAGGGGATAAACACGCTTGCCGCGCCCGCCCTGCGCGCCATGTTCGACGTCACGGTCTTTGTCGATGCCCCCGCGGATATCCGTTTTATCCGGCGTCTCCAGCGCGATGTCGTCGAGCGCGGCCGAACCGTCGAAAGCGTGGTCAGGCAATATCTCGAGCAGGTCCGCCCCATGCACGAGCGTTTCGTGGAGCCCTGCCGGGAAACCGCCGACCTCGTGCTGTCCGGCGAAGCCGATCCAGTCGCGTCCGCCCGGCGCATCCTGGCCGCGCTCGGCCTCGCGGAGTAATTCCCTCATGCGCCTCCTGCTCCTCAGCAATTCGACGATGCCGGGAGAACCCTGGCTCGGGTGGGCGCGCCCCCACCTCGATCGGTTTCTCGCGGATGCGGGCGAAATCCTCTTTCTGCCCTTCGCCGCTGCGGATTTCTCCTACGACGAATACACCGCCCGCCTCGCCGGAGCCCTCCCCGACCGCCGGGTTGTCGGAGCGCACACCCTGGCGGATCCGGCCGCCAGCCTCGCGCGCGCGCGCGCCCTGGTCGCCGGTGGCGGCAACACATTCTGCCTGCTCCGGCGCTGCCAGGATCTTGGCCTGCTCGGCCCTATGCGCGCCGCCGTGGAAGCCGGCGCGCGCTTCGCGGGCTGGAGCGCCGGCGCGAACCTCGCCTGCCCCACCATCAAGACCACCAACGACATGCCCATCGTGGAAACGGCCGGGCTGGACGCCCTGGGACTCGTACCGTTCCAGATCAATCCCCACTTCACCGAAGCCACCATTCCGGGGCACGGCGGCGAATCGCGCGCGCAGCGCCTCCGCGAGTTCGTGCAACAGAATCCCGGTTGCCCCGTGCTGGCCCTGCCCGAGGGCATGTTCGTCGAAGTGGACGGCCAGCAGCGGCGTCTGGGCGGCGCCGGCGAGGCGCTCTGGTTCACTTCGGACGAGCCGCCCCGGTCCCTTCAGCCCGGCCCGCTGCCCTGCTGATCCTGCTCGCGCTTCCGCCGCTGGTGTTCCTCATACTCCCGCTCCCGAAGCCGCCAGCGAATCTCCTCCAGCAACTGGCGGTTCACCCCGCTCAATTCCGCCAGGAAACCCGACACGATCAGCACGAAACTCGCCGAAAACAGGATCGCCGCCGCAATAAGCGACGGAAGATTTCCCCCGCCCGCGCCCGTGGCGTGCAGGTAGACATACCGGACGCTCGGGATCATCGCCAGCGCAAAACACATTGCGCCCGGCAGCGCAAAGAATCGAAACGGCCGGTACGTCATGAAAATCCGCACCGTCGTGACCATGGACATCTGCACGTAATGCCAGGGACTCTTCACCAGGCGCGAAGGGCGCATGTCGCGGTTCGTCCGGATCGGAACCGACGTAATCGCCATGTTTTTCCGCCCGGCCTGGATCACCGTCTCCAGCGTGTACGTATAGCTCCCGAATACATTCAGCCCCATCGCCGCCTCCCGCGTCATCGCCCGGAACCCGCTCGGCGCGTCCGGCACATCCGTATTGCTCGCCATGCGCACCACCCACGATCCCAGCCATTGCAGCAGCTTCTTTGAAAAGGAAAAGTGCTGGATGTCCGCAATCGGGCGCGCCCCCACCACAAATTCCGCCTCGCCCGACAGGATCGGCGCCAGCAGCACCGGGATATCCTCCGCATGGTACTGGTTGTCCGCGTCGGTGTTTACAATGACGTCCGCGCCCGCCTTGATGCAGAAATCCAGGCCCGCCGTGAACGCCCGCGCCAGTCCACGGTGCACCGTCAGGCGCAACACGTGATCCGCGCCGTGCGCCCGGGCCACCGACGCCGTCGCGTCCGTCGATCCATCGTCGATGACCAGCCACTCCACCGTGTCAAAACCGGGGACCACCCGCGGCAGCGCCTGCAACGTCACCGGCAGCGACGCCTCCTCGTTGTAGCACGGTATCTGGATGATCAGTTTTCGCACGATGTTCCGCTCGCAAATTCCTTGAGCCCGGTGGCGCCCGAGTTGTCCGGCGATGAGTCTATCAGAAACGAGCCGCCAATCGACCTCCGGCCGGATACCCGCTCAATCGTCATCACTCGATTTCATTGCGCTCTTTGTGGCTCCAAATCCAATCCGCCGCGCGCCGTAAACGCGCGTCGCGCCATCGAGTGTCTCCTTTGCGTCTTTGCGCCTCCGTCTGAATATCAATCCCTCTCCAACATCTTCCCGTCGTGGCCTTCGTACCGCTATCCGCCTCTAACGTGTTTTCCCGACAAGACTTTCCGAAGTAATCTCGGCAGAGCCATACTCGACTCACACGTACAACGCCCGCCAACCTGGCTCAGGCTTCCAGCCTGAGACAAGGTGAGCGCCGGGTTCGAACGGCCCATTGAACCGGAGAGCACAGCCTCGGATTCCCACAGTGAGACGGTCCTTTACTTCATTCGTGTCCATTCGCGTTCATTCGCGGTTCAACTTTGTTTGGTTTCGGCCAACGGCTGCCCTGCGCCCGTCGTGGTGATCCCTTCTTCAATCGCGCCCCATTTCTGCGCGGTTTGCGGGGTGTCCATCCTTGCTTTTCGAGATAGCAATTCTGGACGGTGCGCGAGAATTTGCCATTTTTCGATCTTCCAAATGAAAAAAGCTTGCAAATATCCGTACCGGAGGCTATCATAAGGCGGGAAGAAAACCATTAATCCACGCAAAGCTGGACACCGCTAATGGAATCCAAACAATCCTTCAGTACATCCGAAGTGGCCAAGTATTGCCACGTGACCGCCGATACCATCCGGAAATGGGCGGAAGCCGGGCGCATACATGTCTTCAAAACCCCCGGCGGCCACCGCCGCATCCGGCGCGACGACCTCGTTCGCTTTCTGCGCGAAAACAAGATCCCCATACACGAGGATCTGGACAACGCCGGCATCCGCGTGCTGGTGGTCGATGACGAAAAGGCCGTCGTCTCCGTTATCCGCCGCTTTCTGGAGCGATCGCAGACGCCGTTCCAGATTGAGGTGGCGCTCGACGGATTCGAGGCGGGGCACCAGGTCGCCACCTTCCGCCCCAACGTCATCTTCCTCGACCTGCGCCTGCCCGGAATGGATGGTTTCGAAGTCTGCCGCCGGATCAAGGCGGACCCCGAGACCGCCGGAAGCCACATTATCGCCATGACCGGGTACTACGAAGGCGATGTCGCCCAGCGGATTGTCGATATCGGGGCCGCCATGCTCCTGCAGAAGCCATTCACGCCGGACGATCTCCGCCGCGCGCTGGCCAAGGTGGGGGTGGAAGTGGTCTGAGGGTCGCGCGCGGGCTTCACGTATCCAGGCTGGCCGAGAACGTGGCCTCCAGTTCCTCCGCAAGGTGGCGGTACCGGACCAGGTAGTCCGCGTGGCTCCGGCGGATCACCTCCTTAGCCTCCTCCGCCCCGTAGACGTGCGTGATCTCGCACGCCTTGTGCATCGCGTCCGGAGCCTGTTTGTACGTCAGGAAATAGTGCCGCAGGCGCTCCACCAGCATCGAGGGGCACTGTGAGATGTCCTGCCAGTACCCGTAGCTCGGGTCCCCATGCAGGATCGCGATGATCTTGTCGTCCGCCTCGTCCCCGTCCAACATGCGCAGGCCGCCGATCGGGTGCACGCGCATATAAATGTTCACATGCGCGATGTGCTTCTCCGTAAGCACGCACACATCCAGCGGATCGCCGTCGCCCACGATATCCGCGCGCCCCGTCTTCATCCGGCAGAATTCCGCCACATGATCGCTGCAGTAGGTCTGCGGGATAAATCCGTACAATTCCGGGCACACGTTGGAAAAGCGCTGCGGGCGATCGATGCGCAGCAGGCCGGTAACCTTGTCCAGCTCGTACTTCACCGTATCCGTCGGCAGGATCTCGATATAGGCGTTGATCAGGTCCGGCGATTCCGGGCCAATGTGGATCCCGTGCCAGGGGTGGGCGCGGAAAAGCCCCGTCGATTCCCTGGTCAAACGATTGCTGCCGCCGTTATCCGCCGACGAGTCGCCCATACGATATAGTTCTCCCGGCGTTGCGCCATGCTGCTTCCCGCAAGTCTAACATCTCGCGGCGCGGCCAGGCCAGATCCCGGCGGATGACCCGCGCCGCGCCGCCGTGCTATGCTGGCCGCGCATCAGTCGAAACGGATTCGGGGCCACAACAGGCGGGAGACACCATGAAGCGCAGTACACCGGCGAATGGGGCGAAGCGCCCTCCAGCCCCGAGGGAGCGCGCGCGGTGAATATACTCGGAATCTCCGCCTATTACCACGATAGCGCCGCCTGCCTCGTCCAGGACGGTCAAATTCGCTCGGCGGCCCAGGAAGAACGCTTCACCCGCATCAAGCACGACGCCTCCTTCCCGGAAAACGCCGTCGCCTGGTGCCTCGAAGAGGCCGGACTTCAGCCCGGCGACATCGATTTCGTCGCCTTCTACGACAAGCCTTTCCTCAAGTTCGAGCGCATCCTGCAAACCCACCTCGCCTTCGCGCCGAAAGGCTTCCGCGCCTTCCTCATGGCCATCCCGCTCTGGATCCGCGAAAAAATCTGGATCAAGGACCATATCGCCCAATCGACCGGCTACGGTGGTCCCATTCTCTTTCCGGAGCATCACGAATCCCACGCCGCCTCCGCGTTCTACCCGTCGCCCTTCGATCGCGCCGCCTTCCTCACCATAGACGGCGTGGGGGAGTGGACCACCACCAGCTACGGCGTGGGGGAGGGCAACCACATCGCGATGCACGGCGAGATCCACTTCCCGCACTCGCTCGGGCTGCTTTACTCCGCCTTCACCTACTACACCGGCTTCAAGGTGAACTCCGGCGAATACAAGGTCATGGGACTCGCGCCCTACGGCGAACCGAAATACGCCCAAACCATCCTGGACGAACTGATCGACCTCAGGGAAGACGGTTCCTTCCAGATGAACATGAACTACTTCAACTACTGCGCCGGCCTCACCATGACCAACCGCCGCTTCGACGATCTCTTCGGCGGCCCGCCCCGCAAGCAGGAATCGCGCCTCACCCAGCGCGAAATGGACCTCGCCCGCTCCGTCCAGGAAGTCACCGAGGAAGCCATGCTGCGCATGGGGCGCCACGTGCACCGCGAGACCGGCTGCGAGAACCTCTGCCTCGCCGGCGGCGTCGCGCTCAACTGCGTCGCCAACGGGCGCCTGCTGCGCGAAGGTCCCTTCGATCGCCTCTGGATACAGCCCGCCGCCGGGGACGCGGGCGGCGCCATCGGGGCCGCGCTCTACGCCTGGCACCAGCACCAGGGCAAGCCGCGAACCGCCGGCCCAACGGACAGCCAGCGCGGCAGCTACCTGGGCCCGCACTATTCGAGCGAGGACATTCGGGCCTGGCTGGATGCGCAGGGCTACCCCTACACGCGCATCGAGGACGAGGACGCCTTCTCCCAGTCCGTCGCGCAGCGCATCGCGGACGAAAAGGTCGTCGGCTGGTTCCAGGGGCCCATGGAGTTCGGCCCCCGCGCGCTCGGCGGACGTTCCATCCTCGGCGACCCGCGATCCCCGCGCATGCAGGAAACCATGAACCTCAAGATCAAATTCCGCGAAAGCTTTCGCCCCTTCGCGCCCTCCGTGCTCGCCGAAGACATCGCCGAATACTTCGAGCAGGACTGCGAAAGCCCCTACATGCTGCTCGTCGCCGGCGTGCGCGAGGAACTCCGCAAGCCCATGACTGAAACCGAGCAGGCGCTCTTCGGCATCGACAAGCTCAACGTCTGCCGCTCCACGATCCCCGCCGTGACCCACGTGGACTACTCCGCGCGCATCCAGACCGTGCACGAAGACACCAACCCGCGCTACCACCGCCTCCTCACGGCCTTCAAGGCGCTCACCGGCTGCGCCGTGCTCATCAACACCTCCTTCAACGTGCGCGGCGAGCCCATCGTCTGCACCCCCCAGGACGCCTACCGCTGCTTCATGCGCACGAACATGGATTGCCTCGTGCTCGAAGACTGCATCCTTGAAAAAGCCGCCCAGCCGCCCCTCGAAGACGACGTCGACTGGCGCGCGCAATTCGAACTGGATTAACCCCCATGCTCCTCCAGGATCTCCGCGAAATCAAGAGCTCGAAAAAAGAACTGCGCGATTTCGCAATCGTAATCGCCGTCGCCCTCATGCTCATCGGCGGCTACCTCGCCTGGCGCGGCCATTTCTACGCCGCCTTCCCCATTGCCGCCGCGCTCCTGCTCGCGCCCGTCCTCTTCGACGCCCTCTTCAAGACCAACACCGCCGCCGTCCTGATCCCGCTCCAGAAAACCTGGATGGCCATCGCCATACTCCTCGGCCACGTCATCTCCCGAATTATCCTCGGCCTCTTCTTCTTCGGCGTCTTCACCGCCATACGCGCGCTCAACACAATCATCGGCAAGCCCCTCCTCGACACCGCCTGGAAAGGCGACCGCGAAACCTATTGGATAAAGCGGGACGCCGCCCCCAACCCGCCCGAGCGCGCCGAGCGCCAGTACTGACCGCGCGTTGTTCGCCGACGGCGTTTCCCGCCGGTACGGCCTCAAGACACCCAAAGCATGGGCAACCGTTTCGCCGTCTAACGTGGCTTCACCTATAGACAGCGATTGACAAAGACCGTCGGACATTCATGCCCGAGGCAGCGAATACACCCAATTCAACAACCGCCCCCCAGAGACCGACACGCCAATCCGGCGGGTCTGCCCCGCCATCCCCATCGCCTCCCCCAGGCGTGCCACGGACAAGCCCCCAAGGGCTTGCCCGTGCAATTCCCCCCAGGGACCGACACGCCAACCCACTCCCACCCGGCGCACCAAACCCCACCCCGTGCCACGCGATCGCGCCCCCCCAGGGACTGACACGCCAAACCACCCCACCCGGCATACCAAACCTCGAAGCCCGTACCAACAACCCCCAATCCGGCGCACAACGCGCAACCGGCGGGTCTGTCCCGTCATCCC
This sequence comes from Candidatus Hydrogenedentota bacterium, assembly GCA_019637335.1. Taxonomy (NCBI): domain Bacteria; kingdom Pseudomonadati; phylum Candidatus Hydrogenedentota; species Candidatus Hydrogenedentota bacterium. Next base: position 107,003 of record JAHBVV010000024.1, read on the forward strand.
CATCCCCTTCCCCAGGGGTGCCACGGACAAGCCCGCAAGGGCTTGCCCGTGCACGTCTCCCCAGGGACTGTCACGCCAAACCCAACCGGCGGGTCTGTCCCGTCATCCCCATCGCTTCCCCCGGGCGTGCCACGGACAAGCCCGCAAGGGCTTGCCCGTGCAACTCCCCCCAGGGACCGCCACGCCAACCCACCCGGCGCACCAATCCCCACCCCGTGCCACGCGATCGCGCCCCAGCGCGTTCGTGTGCCCGGAGCAACACCAGCCCACCACCGCCAGTACCACCCCGCACGAGCGGCAAAACCGCCCCACGCTCCAAGCCACCCCCAGGCGTGCCACGGACAAGCCCGCAAGGGCTTGCCCGTGCAACTCCCCCCAGGGAGCAACACGCCAAGCCCAACCGGCGGGTCTGTCCCGTCGCTTCCCATTCCCATTATGGGGCAATCCACCCATATCACGGAGGAAAATCCAGAAAAACCGGCTCGGAATCGCCCCGAAGCCTTTCGCATGCGCCGCACGAATTTTTTTCTTGACACCCCGGCCCATCCGGTGTACGGTCAAACCCACGCGGCAGTACAGCGCGTCAAGAAACGTCTCCGAAACAGCAACCCACCTGAAGGGGCTACTCCGATGGACCTGTTCTCGCCCCAAACGCGGTCTGTGATGTCCCGGCGCCGGACGCGCAGCGGATCGGGGACACTTCCGCAAGCGGCGGGCATCCGGCACGCCACCGGGCGATTGGCCACACGGGAAGCGCCCCCAGGAGGTTGGGCATCCCTGCCCGACGCAACATGCGCTCCCGATGCGGTAGTACCTGCAATTTCGTCGCATAACCGAGCGTTTCCACGTGGACACGCCAGGGGGGCCTGACCTGAAAGCCAGCCACCTACGAAATCGACGCGCGCGCTGCCGCGGACAGGAATGTCCACGATCCTACGACACGGGCAACCGTTTGACGCGGGTAGATATCCCCAACGGGATGCACACGGAATACACCTACGACGCCAGCGGGCGGCAGGATGCCATCCACCACAAGGACGGGACCACGGTGGTCCAGGGCTTTGACTATACGTTTGACGACGGCGGGAATATTGCCCGCATCGATCACGAGGACGGCAGTTACTGGGCCTACGATTACGACGGGCGGGACCGGTTAATCGAAGCGGAACGCTACGACGATACGCCCACGCTGCTGCACCGCTACACCTATACCTACGACGACGCCGACAACATGCTGACCAAGGCGGTCTACGACCCGAGCGGGCCGACTACAGTCACGACGACCTACACCTACAACGACGCCAACGAACAAACCAACATGGACGACGGAACCACCTCCATCGACATAACTGCAATTCACTCGGCTCCGGAAAACCCAGATGTCTAGTCTTTCTATTCGATGGGTTGTCGTAACGTTTTCGTGTGTGGCATTCGCTGGGTGCGTTCACAGTGCCTTGAAACCTCGATACACAGAGGTGCGCGTAGGCGAAAGCCTCGGCAAGGTCATATTCCGATTCGAGGAACCGAAGAATCGCATCCCTTACGAAATCACTGTAGTCCCGAATGGGCTCGGAGAGGGAAAAGTGATAGTGGTTGTGCCTTATAGTCCACCGCCGCAGCTATATCTGTATTCCATTCAATCTACTTGGCTCGCCAGCCACTACGAGTTAACGTTTGGGGGAGCCCTTCTCACGGAAATAGCGTGGAGAGCAGAAGACGGTAGCTACCTGGGAGAGAAGTCACTTGACTCCGTGACACTTGTTCCGAAATTCTACCGAGGAAGAGGCAAATGACCCCGAAATGCGACTACGTATCACCATGACCAATGTCGTCTTGGCGCCCACCGCGCAAGCCTCCGCCACCCTCGGCGATCTGTCGGGAACCACGCCCTCCAGCGGCACGGCCCGCTACTACGCCACGGACCACCTCGGCAGCACCCGCGGCGCCTGGGATGCCTCCAAGTCCTCCGTCGGCGCCTACGAATTCACCCCCTTCGGCGGCGAGTACAACCACACCGGCGCGGCCCTGGCGACCTTGGCCGGCGCCTACACCGGCAAGCCCTGGGACGGAACCGCGCAACTCTTCCACTTCCCCTACCGCCAATACAGCCCGAACATGGCCCGCTGGACGAGCCGGGACCCCTTGGGGATGGTCGATGGGCCGAATGTGTATGGGTATGTGTCCGGGGAACCAGTTGGTATATTCGATCCCGATGGTCGATGGGGATTCGTGCTCGCGATCTTTGGAATTAAGATCAAAGTGACGGGAGAAAGCGTAGCGCTATTTATTACTGGAGCTGCGGCCGCGCTACATATTTTTGACTCCTTGGAAGCCAGATGTAGGACGAATTGTACGCCTGCCCCACCACCTCCTCCGCAGAGGTATATTCCGGGAGCACCCGTGCCGCCAGCTGACACGCACGGAGAAGAAGAAGGTGAGCCGGGCGGTGGAGCAAGTGAAATCCAATTGGCCTGTCCTCCCAGCTTCCTAAGGCCTTGAGGAATGGATGAGGTGTCGTTAACTGCCGCCAAGCAATTCTGGTTCGCTTTGCGCAGGCTAACTGACGTACTGTAAAACTCGAACCGCTTTAGAGTTTGGCTCAGAAGATCGCGTTGGACTAGGAGGTTCTTGGAATGAAGGATAAGGGTATTGCGGTGTTCGACGTAATGAACTTAGTCGTTTTGACAGTCGTGTTGGGTATGTGTGTTTATGCAGTTATAGTTGGCCAAAAGGACTTGGTATCCGAGACAAGCGTCGGGCTCCTCTTTGTATACACGAACGGACATATAATGATGGCGCGGATTGAAGTGCGGCGTAAAATAGGAAAATTGAAATAATAGGGACAGCCACCTATTCTTTCCAACTGCTTATGGCACAACAGCTTAGCTCGCCGGTCTTGGCCTCGCGGACGGACTTCGGCGCCCGAAGGGGACTGTCCAGTTCGCCGCATATGCGCCGGGGTGTGTGGACGACGCCGGTAACCGGCTCTTTCGCTAGGAGTCGTGGCGGACGGGCCACCGACGCCCATGAAAGGACAGCATGATGGGGAGGCGAATGATGCGTACGGCCCTGGCGGGCCTCGAACGGCGATACGCCAGGCTTCACTTCAGGACCGCTCTGATACTCGAATGCGCCGTCATTTGCCTGATCGCGTTCCTCATCCAGGCCGCCTGCGCCGCGCTTTTCTTCCGGGATGCGCCGGTCTGGCCGGATCTCGCCCTCTTCACCCTGGGGTTCGCGGCCTTCTGCGGCGCGCTCCACTACCTCCAGTACCGCCGCCAGTTTGCGACAGCCCGGAGCCGGCGCCCGATCGGTTCAAGCGGCGATTCTGAGCCCGCGAAGCAGGAAGAATAACCCCCCGCGGTGCGCCGCGCCGTCAAGCCGCCCAACGGCGCATCAGGCCGCCAGACCCCGGTTTTCGCTTGGTTTGCCGCGCGCCATGCGGTAGAATGCCGTTCCACGGGCGGTTCCGCAGTCCGCCTGGAAAGGAAGTTATGGCGAAGTTGTCTATTCTCCGCGAGCTCTGGGAGTTCGCGCGTGTCCGCAAGAAATGGTGGCTCGGCCCCATCCTGCTGTTTCTCGTTCTATTCGGCGCGCTGATTGTCATCGCCAAGGGTTCGGCGGTGGCCCCGTTCATCTACACGCTCTTCTAACCCCGCGGAGGCCCGGGCGTGACCCTCGAGCAATTCATCCGGCGCAAGGATTTCGTGCTGATTCCCAGCCTCCACCGCTGGACGATGTGGCTCATCGCCTTCCGCGTCACCGCCCTGGGCTGGCTCGCCGTGCTCGGCTGGGGTCTCGCGACCTCACTCGGCGTCAGCAGCATCGACAAGCCGATCTACATCGCCGTTTGCGCGTGGACCGCGCCCGCCGTCATCGCCTTCGCCGCGGGCTGGCTGCTCCGACCGCGCGTGGCCGTCGCGGCGGCCTATCCCGACCGCGCCTCCGTGGGCCAGCCGCTCCAGATCCGGTGCGCGCTACAGAATACGCGCCGAACCCCGCTTTACGCTCTCGGCGCGGGCATCTTTCTGCCGCCCGTCGAGTTCGACGCCGCCCCGCCCGCTTTGCTTCCCGGGATGCTGCCCCCCGGCGAGTCGGCCGCGTGCCACGTCCAGCTTACGCCCCGGCGCCGCGGCCTCTACCCGATGCCGCCCCTCCGCGCCTTCACGACCTTCCCCCTCAACCTCTACCGCACGCCCGCGGGCCACGGCGCGCCCTGGCAGCTCCTCGTGCTGCCCGCCTTTCACCCGCTCCACCAGATCGGCGTGCCCGTCGGCACGCGCTACCAGCCCGGCGGCATTGCGCTCACGTCGCACACCGGCGAATCGCCCGAGTACATCGGCAACCGCCACTACGTCCCCGGCGACTCCATCCGCCACATCGACTTCCGCGCCTGGGCGCGCCTCGCCCAGCCCGCCGTCCGCGAATACCAGGAAGAATATTACTGCCGCGTCGCGCTCGTCCTCGACACCTGCACCGGGCGCGCGAACCCGCCCACCCCGGAGGGCTTTCCCGAGTTCGAGGCCGCCGTCAGCCTCACTGCGGCCATCGCCGATGCGCTCTCCCGGGGCGAGTACCTGATCGACCTTTTCGCCGCCGGCCCCGAGCTCTACGTCTTCCGCGCCGGCCGCCACACCGCGCACTTTGACAACGTCCTCGAAATCCTCGCCGCCGTGGGCCACACGGTCGACAATCCCTTCGCGCGGCTCGCTCCCGCGTTGCTGGACGAGCTGAACAATATTTCCACGGTAATCTGCGTCTTCATGGATTGGGACGAGACCCGGGAGCACCTCGTGCGCGCCGCCGCCGAGGCCGGGTGCAGCCTCAAGGTTATCGTCGTGCGGGAGGGCGAGCCCAGCCGGCCGCTCGACGCCCTCCACGCCTGGACCCGCCACGTGCGCCAGGTCACGCCGGACGCCGTGCGGCGTGGGGGAGTGGAGGAACTGTGATCGCCCCGCGCCTCACCGGCCTCGCCATGATGGTCATCCAGGCATTCCTCCTTTGGCGCAGCATGGGCTACGCCTACGTCGCCATCGCGTTTATCCTCCTGGCCGCGCCCGGGTGCTGGCCCCGCCTCCACCGGGACTGGCCCCCGCGCTGGCGCCACGGAACCGACGTGGCCCTCGCGGCGGCCTTCGCGGTCTGGTGGGTCGCCGTGCTCCAATCCGCCCCGCAGTGGTCCAATCAGTATGGGCCGAATGTACTTGTGGCCGCCGGGCACGGATGCATCGCTTTGCAGGCCGTTCGCTTCTACCGGCGCGGTCCGTCCGGGCCCGGCCCGCTCTTTCCGATCCTCGGCGTCATGTCGCTCGCGTGCGCGGGCGATCGCTACCTGGGCGGCGCCGAGGAGCAACTTTACTTCTGGGGCGCCATGGCGCACGGCCTGCTCGTCGCGCTCTACTACGCGGCGGCGGGCGTGGCGCGCGCTGCAACCGCCGAGCCCTTGCGCCACCGCGCCTACCGGTACGCCGTGCTGGCCGCCTGCCTGTTCTGTTCCTTCGCGCTCGCCGCCGGAACCGCCTGGACCCTCCGCCGGTCCGATCGCTTCGCCCAACCCTGGATGGCATCCGCCCTGTCCAAGATTCAGCATATCGCCCCCGGCAACAGCAACGTCGCCCACCTCGGCAGCATGGCCATTTTTGATCGCAACGAGGCCGACCGCATCGCCATCCAGATCGCGTCGGATGCCGCGCCTGGGTACCTGCGTGGGCAGATCTATGGCGACTTCGGCGAAGCGCGCTGGAACGCGCTGCGGCGTGGCGTCGCCGCCAGCCCCCTGAGCGCGGGCGCGCCCCCCGGATACCGCCCCGTGTTGCCCGGAGAGCGCCTCTTCTCCGTTGCGCCCGGGGACACGCTCGCCGGCTCCATGGAGATCTACCCGGACAGCGCCATTCAAAACGCGCTCTTCATCCCCCTGTACACCGGCTGGATCGGCATGGCGACAGACGAAATCGTGGTGGACAAGAGCGGAATAGCCCAGGTGCTGGACAACCTCAACGGTCGCCCCTTCCGCGCCCTCCTCTCCAACCCGCCACCCCCCGATCCGCTCTCCGAAAGCGACAGGGAGCTGTTCACCCGGATCCCGGATCGTCTCGCGCCACGTCTGCGCGAACTCGCCGCGACCGTATGCGGGGAACACGAGGGTCCGCGGGCCCGCGCCTTCGCCGTCACCCAGTATTTCCACGGCAACTACCAGTACGCCCTCGATTTTCAAGCTTCCCTACGCGAAGACCCCGTGGAGAAGTTTCTATTCAGCGATCCAAAACCATCCGCCCACTGCGAGTACTTCGCCACCGGGGCCACCCTGCTCCTCCGCGCCGCCGGTATCCCAGCGCGCTATGTCACCGGCGTGGTCTCATGGGAGCAGCTCGCTGCCGGCGGCTACTGGGTCGCGCGAAACCGGGACGCCCACGCCTGGTGCGAGGCCTGGGATCCCGAACTCGGCTGGTTCATCGTCGAGGCGACCCCGGCCAATGGCGTGCCCGAGGCCGCGCGCGGCGCCGGCGGCCCGTCCTGGCGCGATAGCGTCGCTTCCCTCAGGCTGAGCCTGCGCCGCATCGTCGCCGCCGTGCGCGCCGGCGCCTGGGGGGTCATCGCCAGCGGTACCGGATCTATAGCGGCAGCCCTGGCGGCGCTATTTCGCGCCTGGGGCCTCCATGTGCTCCCCGCTGCGTTTCTGTTGGGCGTTGCGCTATGGTGGTGGCGTCGCGGGCCCCGATTCCGCCGCGCGCGCCCAGCCGTCGCCACGGGCCTGCTCGAACGGCGGCTCGCGAAGCAAATCGCCACGATGGATCGGCGCGTCGCCCGCGCCCACGGGTTGGTTCGCCGGGAAAGCCGCACGCCGCACGCCTTCGCGCGCGAAATTGAGTCGCGCCCCGATGCGGATTCCGCCGCCGGACGCATCGCGGGCTGGTATCGCCGGTGGGCCGAAACCCGGTACGGCCCCGCGCCCGATCCCGCCGCCGTCGATCGCCTCGAAACCGACCTCGCCGCCCTGGGCCGGAAATCCACCCGCCCAAAGCCCCGCTGACGCTTTCCAAATCGCCGTTTCTGTGGTACATTCCCGGAAGAACCGGCGAGATCCCCTACTATGGGCAAAGAAATCCTTACCATCGCGGACGCCAGCGCGCTGCTGTCGCTGTCCGAGGCCGAAATCGAGCGCCTCCTGCTCGCCGGCGAGCTCCCCGGCAGGCGCATCGGTCCCCACTGGTTTCTCTCCCGCCAGCGACTCCTCCAATTCATCGAAAACGACGAGAATCCGTCGCCCGCGCCCAAGCCCATGCCTGCGGCGGCCTTGCCCGAACGCATCCTGTCCCCCGGCTGGCGCTGCCGCGCCTGCGGCGAACAGTACGGCCCGGAAATCGCCGAATGCGCCGCCTGCGGCACAGTGCGCGCCACGCCCCTGATCGGCTACCGCCTTCCACGCGGCGCCGCGGCCGCCCCGATCGGCCCGGGCGGCAAAGTCAACTAGAACCTCCCGCCACATCCTGCTACAATCCCGCCTTCCCTTCAGCCGCCGCGCACCCCCTTGGAAAGCGAGATTGTGTCAGCCCCCCGTAAATTCCTCCAGGGATTGAACCCCGCCCAGCGCGACGCCGTCCGCCATACCGAAGGCCCCGTGCTTGTGCTCGCGGGCGCCGGCAGCGGAAAGACCCGCGTGATTACCCGCCGCATCGCCCACATCCTCGCCTGCGGCCTGGCGGAACCCGCGCAAATCCTCGCGGTCACCTTCACCAACAAGGCCGCCGCCGAGATGCGCGAGCGCGTGGCCGAGCTCGTGGGCAAGCAGGCCGCCGGCCAGATTGTCATCTCCACCTTCCACAGCTACTGCCTCCAGGTGCTGCGAAAACACATCGATCGCATCGGCTACCGCAAGAATTTCAGCATCGCCGGGGAGAGCGATTCCCGCACCCTGCTGCGGCGCGTGGTGGAGGACCTCGGCAGCAGCGAGACCTTCGACATGGGGACCTTCCAATCCCGGATCAGCCTGATGAAAAACGCCAACGAGCGTCCCGATCCCGCGCGGCCCCTGCCCGTCGAAAAGGAGAACCAGGAGAAATACGCCGAGAACTTCGCCGAAGTCTACGAGCGCTATCACTCCGCCCTGCGCGCCGCGAACAGCGTCGACTTCGACGACCTCATGCTGCTCACGCTCCAGCTCTGGGATCAGCACGCCGACCTGCTCGCCCTCTGCCGCGGCGCCTTCAAATATGTCATGGTCGACGAGTACCAGGACACCAACAAGGTCCAGTACGAACTCATCCGCCGCCTCGTGTCGGAGCACCGCAACCTCTGCGTCGTGGGCGACGACGATCAGTCCATCTACGCCTGGCGCGGGGCCGACTCCAGCATCATCCTCGACTTCGACAAGCACTTTCCCGACGCCCGCGTGGTCACCCTCGACCAGAACTACCGATCCACGGTGACCATCCTGAACGCCGCGAACGCCGTCATAAAAAACAACCAGGTGCGCCGCGAAAAAAAGCTCTGGTCCGATCTCGGCGACGGGCGTAAGCTGGACTGGATCGTCTGCGCCGACGAGGAGCAGGAGGCCGAAGAGGCCCTGAAATGGATGAAGTTCATTCAGGACCGCACCGGCGCGCGCTACAGCGATTTCGCCTTTCTCTACCGATCCAACCAGCAGTCCCGCCCGCTCGAAGTGACCCTGCGCCAGGCCGGCGTGCCCTACGTCGTGGTAGGCGGGCAGGATTTCTTCGAGCGCGCGGAGGTCCGCGATGTCATCTCCTACCTCAAGATCATCGCGAACCCGCGTGACGAGGCCGCCTTTCTCCGCGTGGTCAACATGCCCCGCCGCGGCATCGGCGACGCCACCCTCCACAAGATCCACGAGCTTTGCCGCGACGAGAAGCTATCGCTCGGCCAGGCCACCGCGAAGCTCCTCAAGCAGGGCATCGACGGCGCGCCCGCGCAACTCGCGCTCGGCGAATCCCCCGAGGACCGCGTGCGCCAGTTCAAAGAGCAGAAGACCGAGAAGGGGCTGCGCGATTTCCTCCGCCTGCTCGATCGCTTCCGCAAGCGCTTCCGCGAGAAGGACGGCGGCCTCCGCGAGATCGTGGAGGACCTCATCAGCGCCATCGACTACCACGGCGAGCTCGTCCGCACCTGCAAGTCGCCCCAGCAGGTGGCCGGCCGCTGGAACAACGTCGAAGTCGTGGTGAAGGCCATCGGCGACTACGAGGAAAAGGCGGAAAACCCGTCCCTGAGCAACTTCCTCGACGAAAGCCACCTCAACACCGATCAATCCCGATTTGGCAAGGAGGAGCGCCGGAAATCGGGCGTCACCCTCATGACGATCCACAGCGCGAAAGGCCTGGAGTTCCCATTCGTCTTCCTCATGGGCCTCGAAGACGGCCTCATGCCTCACGAGCGCAGCATCAAGGAGCACAACATCGAGGAGGAGCGCCGCCTTTTCTACGTCGCCCTGACGCGCGGCAAGCGCCACGTCACCATGTTCGAGGCGCTCGGCCGTGTGCGCAATGGCAAGGAGCGCATCTCCAAAACCAGCCGCTTCCTCGCCGAAATACCGCCGGAGTGCTACACCCAGCACATCAAGGCCGTCCGCCAGATGGTGGAGGCCGCCGTCGACCCGCCCGAGGTCAAGAAGAATAAGAAGAAGCGCGCCCCCCGCCGGACCAACCTGTAGCGGGCCATCGCGGCGGGAGTTGCGCGACCGCCCGCGCCTTCGCGTATGATGTGGGTAGAAGGCGGCCCGGATCCTTTGCAGGCGGTACCGATCATGTTGGATTTCGTCAGGAAACACCGCATCGAGTTCATTACCTTCGCAATGGCCATTACCCTTTCCGCCATCTTGTTCGTATGGATTGAAACCCGAAAGCCCGGCGGTGGCCTGTTGCGGCGATTCCACCCCGAAGTCGCCATCCTCCACAAGACCACCAGCGAGCCCCTCGCCTGGGGCGACTCCTACAAGGACGCTGTCCGGCGGCATCTCGTGCGGCGCTTTGGCCGCTGGTCCTCCGATTCGCCCGGCGGGCCACGCCAGCGCGGCGCGACCATTACGCCCATGGAGCCGCCGGACCGCCTGGAGGGGGCCGACCTGCGCGGCGTCAATTTTCGGGGATGCGACTACCGGCGGCTCCGGCTGCGCAATGCCGCTTGCGAAGGCGCGCTCTTCCGCGACGCGCAGTTGAACGATTCCCAGCTCAATAACTCCAATTTTTCCGGCGCGGATTTTGAAGGCGCGAAGTTGGTTGGCGCCGACCTCGGCGGCGCGCATTTTGACAGGGCGCACTTGATACGCGCCGACTTCACGGGCGCCGATCTCCGCGGCGCGAGCCTGGCCTACGCCGACTGCCGCGGGGCCAATTTCAAAAACGTCGCTTTCGACGCCAACACCGACTTCACCGGCGCCAGCCTCGCCGGCGCACGAAATCTCCCCCCGGCGCTGCGCGATCAGGCCGCCCGCGCCGGCGCGTCCTTCTGATTTCGCCGCCGCGCGCGCGTACCGTGCGGCGGCGCCGCCCCGCGTGCTACTGTACCGCGCATAGCACTACCCCGCCCCAGCCCCCGAAGGTTCACCCCATTCATGCGCGTACTCGGCCTTGACCCCGGCACCGCCACCACCGGCTACGGCGTGGTGGAAGGCAAGGGAAGCCGCCTCCACCACATCGCACACGGCGTCATCACCACCCCGCCCGAAATGCACTTCGCCGATCGCCTCAAGTACATCCACGAGGCCTGCGCCGCGCTCCTGATCGAGCACAGGCCCGACGCCGTCGCCATCGAGCGCCTCTACTTCAAGCAGAACGTCACCACCGGCATCACCGTCGCCCAGGCCCGCGGCGTACTCGCCCTCGCCGCCGCCCAGGCCGGCCTGCCCATCGGCGAATTCAGCCCCACCGAAGCCAAAACCGCCATCACCGGATACGGCAAGGCCGACAAGAAGCAGGTCCAGGAAATGATCAAGCTCCTCCTGAACCTCGACGCCATCCCGCGCCCCGACGACGCCGCCGACGCCCTCGGCATTGCCATCTGCCTCATCCACGCCGGCCTTCGCTAACCCAGGGACCGCGGCGCCCAATCACCGCCATCGCAGGGACTGCGGCGCCCGATCACCACCACCCACCCGCAACACCGTCCGACACAACCCAAGCGCCCCCCAACCCACCACCCCAACCGGCGCGGCTGTCCCGTCGTATCGTCGCAGGGACTGCGGCGCCCGATCACCACCACCCACCCGCAACACCCCACGACACAATCAAAGCGTCCCCCCCAACCCACCACCCCAACCGGCGCGGCTGTCCCGTCGTACCCGCGCCACGCCCCCAGTGCAATCCATCCAACGCGATCCGCTATAATCCCCAACACACCACCGCAAGCTGACCGCGGCCCCGCATTTCTCGCGATCAGCCCACACCCACACCCCACACAGGGATGCCCCATGTCCTTCTGCGCCGCAATCAACTGCCTCGACGGCCGCACGCAGCTCCCCGTCATCAACTTCCTCATGCAGCGATTCAACGTCAAATACGTCGACATGCTCACCGACGCCGGCCCCCTTGGCATCCTCGCGCGCGATTTCGACGCCCCCCGCGCCCAGGCCTTCGTCGAGCGCGTCCGCATCGTCATCCGCGTCCACGACGTCACGCAGCTCGCCATCTGCGGCCACTGGGACTGCCGCGGCAACCCCGTGCCCAAAGAAACCCAGCTCGAACAGCAACAAGAGGTCGCCCGCCGATTTCGGGCGCTCTTTCCGCAGCTCACCATTATCGGCCTGTGGGTCGACGAAGCCGAACAGGTACACGAGATCGGCGTGTAGCGACACCGCGCGCTATTGCGGCGCCGTGACAGTACCGAATGGCACTGACTTGCGGATTGTCTGGGAAGAAAGGAGCCCATGGGTGCCACCCTCAAGCGGGGCGGCTTCGCCGCGGGAGCTTGTGGGTGACGAGATTTCACGCTGGCGGGACCCACAATTCGCCAATGGGGCAGTCCCTGACACGTGCCTGACGCCAGGCTGGAACCCC